>CALFOM010000237.1 GCA_937919685.1 uncultured Phycisphaera sp. | reverse complement strand
GTAGCTCGTCGGGCTCATAACCCGGAGGTCGCAGGTTCGAATCCTGTCCCCGCTATTCCCGGTCGGTTGCAAACGCCGCCGGCCCCACGGTTCACGAACGACGCCGCCGAGAGACCTCGGCGGCGTTGTCGGTTTTGGGGCGGTGTGGCGGGAGTATCGGGGCGGTCGGGGTTGGGCGGGCGCGAGAGGAGACAACGGGGTCATGACCGGGGCGCGGGGTAGGTCGCGCGGATCGGGCCGGTTCGGGGCGAAAGTCTCTCGGTGTCTCGGTGAGACTTGAGCGCGGGTGAACGGAGGGTTGTCTCTGGTGGAGGGAGCCGAAATGGGGGTGGTTGTCCGGGGGGAGCGGACCGAACGGCGGCGGAGATCGTTGCCTCAGCGACTCTGATCAAGCGACTCGTGTCGCCGTCGGCATTCAACCATCGGCCATGCCCGTCCAATCATGTTCCGAGGTCGTTTTCACGCGCCGACGATGGTGGTGTAACGAAACTGCCCGCGGAAGCGGATTGGGATCGGGGACCCCACAGGTCATCAAGCCTCGACACCCCGCGAGCAGCCGCCCAAAGCTCATCCAGTTCATCTCGATGCGATTCAAGCCCGCATTCCGGACACTTCGCCATTCCGTTAGTACGCTTGCGCCTATATGAGCATCGGACGCAGTGAGACCGACACCACCGCGAGAAGCGTCGCCAGAAGAGGGTTGTCAAACCATGAGCAGCGACACCGCCAATGCAGAAGCCCGCGGCAGCAAAGAACAAGTGCCGGCTCACATGAGTTCCCGGCGAAGTCGTGAGCAACGAGGCGAAACCCGCGAGTATCGCCCCCCCGATCGGCCCCGTGGCACGACAAATTATGACGCAACTAATCAGCCGGATGCCCACTAGTCCACCACCGTCCAGCCGGTGGTTTCAAGGTAGTAGATATCTCGGTGTTCGAAGGGGAACCAACGATTCTCCCAGGTCTGATCTTCCACAATGCGGTTCCGCAACATGAGGTCTTGCGTCGAGACATAGACCTCCGAAATCATCACCGACACCAAAAAGGGAATCACGAGCCCGCTCGCAAGTCGAACCGGTGAGCGATGCCCACGAATGTAGGCGCAGACCAAAAGAACGAGAGCGAAGGGGCTGCCAGCAACTGCGAGAGTCACCACCCCCCACCCAATCGCGGGGAACGACGGTCCTATCTCGAGCGTGCGACCGAGGAGGTACGCCCAACTTACCCCGCAGCAAAAGAGCGCGACGCCAACAACTCCAATCGCGACGTCGGCACGCCTGATCAAAGCGATCTCTTCGCGATAGCGCCGCCCGAAGGATTCGACCGAAACTGAAGGCGCCCGCTGAACGGACGAAAGCTGTCGGTGTCGAGAGTCAGTTCCATTCCGAAGATGCGGAGCCGCGGCCACAGCTCAGTTGACCACGAGAGGCACCGCACAGTGCGCGTGATTTGGGTCGTTCGGATTCGCAACGCTGTCCATCTCTTGGCAACTCGGAATCTTGCCCCGCTTCCGCTGGACGAACGAAAGAAATGCATTGCAGCAGCATGTCACGGTCTGCGCGCCGCAATCAACCGTCAGGGAGCAATGCCCAGGAACCTTCAGCGACTGCCCTGGTCCGTGCCACGGGGCTCTAAGGCCATCGCCGCCGTGCCATCCGGATCCCGTCCCGAAGTTGCAGTTGAGCGTGCAGCTGTTCTCCGGCATCAAGCACCACCCCGACAAGTCGGTGCAGCCGATGAAACGAATACGGCCGCCCGCCCAGATTGGTGCGATGCATGCGCCAGCGGGCTGGAAGACCCACGGTCCGGCGGGCGGTGTCACCGTGCCCGGGGAGCCGTCACCCGCTTCGCCGCCGCAGCTGCAGAGCGAGTCCGGGAAGTTCGCCATTGCACCGTCGATATCAACGAACGGCGAGAGATTCTCATCCAGGGCGAGGTCATAGATCAGTTGCAGGAGGGTCAGCGTCACCGGATCTTGAATCTGCTGATCAAGAACAACCGTCCAGCCGCTTGCAGAATTGAACTCAGCTCGGAAGATCTCAACGTTGTTGACAACCATCGTGATGTGGGAGTCAACAACGTACCCCAACTCGACCTTGCTTGAACCGGCCGACGATTTGTAGCTGTACTCGACCCAGTCGTCGGAATCGGTGTTAATGAGGAGATGTTCCGACGGCTGGTCGGAATACACGACCGCGACGATGTCGACGCCCGGCCGGAATCCTAGAACCTCATACCCCGAAATGCCCCCCGCGGCGGCAGAGCCACTTGCGTCGAACCACTCTTGCTGCAAACTGCCAGCGTTTGCGGCCGGCGAAACTGAGAGGACGGAGGCGAGTGCTGCCGCGGCGAGAACGATGGTTCGGCAAATTTTCATAGCAATCTCCAGAAGCGAATGATCACTGCCCTTGCCGCGAAGGCTACTCCGGTGCGGCCAAGATCGCGGCGGCTCAGACCTCAGGCGGAGGCTGGTCGGGAGTATACATGAGCCCATTGCCTCTCGGATCCCAGGAAAGAGCGAAAGGGGGCCTTGAAGTTCGTTCTCTGGCCGGGCCTGGGCGAAGCGTCTTCGAAGTACCGTCTCCGTCGCCGCCTCTGCGGCGTCAGCGTCCCCCTACATCGATCGTCTCTCTTCAGCCGAGTGCCACAGTCGGACCCGAACAGATACCGACTTGCGCTAGCGCGCATCGCGCGGTACTCCTGTCCGCATGGGCAAGGAGGCCGACATCGCAGCGGAGCTCCGCGTCATCATCGACGCGGCGCTTCACGGAGAAGTGACCGCGGAGCAGATCGGTCGCGTGCATGAGATGGGACGCGCCGCGAGCGTTGCGTTCGGTCTCGCGCAGAACCGGCGCATCATCGAGTTGGCCGGGAAGCAGGCCGGCGGTCCGCACACGCCGTCGGGCGCGGTGCCGCCGTACGAGAAGCCGTCGCCGACGAAGCGGCGCAAGCTGCGGCCGGGTGCGCGCAAGGGGCACGCCGGCTCGCGCCGCGCACCGGTCGTGCCGCAGGCGCACGCCGAGGTGGCGCCGCTGGCGACATGCCCCGACTGCGGCGGTGCCGTCGAGGACGCGACGAAGGTCCGCACTCGAATCGTCGAGGACCTGCTCGCGAACCTGAGCACGCTGGCGACGGAGTACACGATCCCGCGCCACTGGTGCTCCGGCTGCAAGAAGCACGTCGAGCCGGGAGTTCCCGCGGCGATGCCCGGCGCCACCATCTGCCGGCATCGCGGACCAACTCGTCTCGCTGTTTTCACCGCAGAATCGGGTCCCGAAACGCGTTGCTTTCCCACTATTGAAAGCCGCGTCGGACCAAGTGTCCGACGCGGCTTTGTTTTTGGTCGATCGAACATCGGGGGTTGGGACAGGAGTCGAACCTGCGACCGTGGACGGCGAAGCCGGACACCTCGCAGGAGTTCGTGGCCGAAGGCCCAATGAGACGCCGAAGGCGTGCTCGTTCATCCTGTCCCCGCTATTCACAGAAACCCTAAGGGTCACCCCGGCGCTGGAGTTTTTCGTGCGTGGTGAGCCGCTCGCCACCCCGTCGTGGCCGGATTGGCGTTTTCGTTCGACGGCGGCTCGGTGGGAGGATCAACCCGGTTGCGGTCGGTGTCGAGTTTCGATCGTGCACGCCGCGCTACGCGGTGTCCGCGGTGCCTTCAGTCGGCCCCACGACAGGTGTTCAGACTCCGACGCCCTCCTCGTTCTTGACTGCCTGGTCGACCGGCGCATCTATCAACAGGCTGACCGTGCCACCTATAGATCGATCCCCCGTGTCGTGCGAATTTCTACGCCGATCGATTCGCCACGGAGAGTCGCCTCGATGCGCCTGAGACTCGCCATCAGAACATCGTGATGGAGAACGTCCCGGTAGCGTCGCTGGGCCACGGTCTGGCCGCCGCGGAACTTGCCGAAGTACCGAACTACCGAGCCATGCTCGCCGAGGTGTTCGATCGACTCGCGGCGGATCCGGAGGATTTTGCCGTCTTCAGGGTGCGAGTCGACTATCCGATCCTGCGCTCGAGTGGCCGATGTCGACCTGTCGACCTGTCGACCTCCACAGAAGGGCACGGGCCGGGCTTATAGCGCTGCTTGGCCCTGTCGTTGAGATCCGCGGCTCAACCTTTGTTTAAAACAAGAAAGATTTATCTTGATTTTGCGGGGGGGGGGGGGGGGGGGATACTGCAAATGCATCAAAGTACCCATAAATTTCTGCCACGCGGCAGAAGGGTGCTGTTGAAGAAATCGTTGAGCAGGAGAATTCAAGATGAGAATCGGAATGAACAGTATCGTGCTTTCAAGCATCGCGATCGCAGCCGCGTCGACGTTCGCGACAGCGGATCTCGTCGAGTTCGAAGGGATAGCGCCTCCCGGCGGGGATGTACTGTTGTTTGACATGTACTCAGAACTAGGTTGGGAATTCCGAGAACTGGTAAATGACGACTTTCGAATCGTCAGTGCCACGTTCGGCGGCACGCAGTTGACAAATCCGACCGGCGATTTCGGATTCACTCAAGGTGCGACTACTACTACTATTGAAGTCAGGCATGAGACCGGCGGCGCGTTCGATTTCTTGTCATTCGATGCTGCCATGCTATTTGGAGGTGGCCCTGGTGACCATGTGATTACTGGGTTTCTGAACGGTGGAGGTACGATCAGTCAGACAATCACAGTTCCGAAGGTTGCTTCGAACGGCGGGGCAATGCAGACGTTTGCTCTGGATTGGTCGGATTTGCTCAGCGTTCAGATTGAACGCGTGTCAGGCATTTGGACCGGTTACGACAATTTCAACCTCAATCTGGTTCCGGCTCCTGGAGTCCTGGCAATGTTCGGCCTCGCAGGGTTCGCTGCACGCCGCAAGCGACGAATGTGATAACCCTGAATTCAGGTCCAAGTTCTAGATCATCCATCAGTACACGCCGCAGCCCTCACGGGCTGCGGCTTTTTTCTTGGCAGATGGCGGAAGTCGCGGACGCGCCGGTAGCTGCTGCTCACGGAGTGGGGCGGCTGCGTCTGACCGGCAGCCCTGAACACGAACGACCGCACGACGTTTTCGTCGGAGCCCAACGCGGACGGGACCTACACCCTGACGTTCAGCCCCAAGGGCGACGGCAGGAACGGGATCCCGACCGGGAAGGACTTCTATGGCGTGCTCCGAGCCTACGTGCCGAGCCCGAATGCCGTCATGAAGGTGTCCGTGAAGAAGCAGTAGGGCGACGGCCTTGACGTGATGGTCTTGAGATCGGCGTCGACGAAGATCACGCTGCGAACATGCTCGACTCCATCAAAGCGGAGCTCAAGAACAACGAGCTCCTTCTGGCCGACTTCCCGGAAGTCGTGCATCCCATCCACTGCCTGGAGGGCATTCATCAACGAGCCAGCGGCCAGCGGTATCAGGGCACGCCGAAGAACATCGGTTGGACCGCGAAAGAGATTGTGCTCCCGAACATTCCCGGCTCCAAAGCCCGCAGCGCCGTCATCCGTGTTGCGGGGATCACCGGTCGCATTCGAGGCATGAAGCACACCGTTGATGAATGGAAGCTGCGTGCGAACGGCCTGGACAATCACTGGCTGGACTGCGCCGTGGGCGCATCCGTCGCTGCGTCGGTCCAGGGAGCCAGCCTTTTCGCCACGCCTGCATCCCGTCCTGCGCGAAAGCGTCTGCGTCTCTCTGAACTGCAGAAGGACCATCGGTGAGCCAAGCGAACTCATCCATCCCAGCGCCGACTCCGGACCGCGGTCTGGAATGCCCGCGATGCGGCTGCCGCCATCTCCCGGTCGTCTATACGCGACAGAGAACCGGGCACATTCGGCGGGTCCGAGAATGCCGGCACTGTGGGAGGCCGGTCACCACAAGCGAATGCTTGCTTGGGCGAGCGACTCCACGCCAAGCCATGGCGGATAGA
>CALFOM010000236.1 GCA_937919685.1 uncultured Phycisphaera sp. | reverse complement strand
CGCCGAAGATCATGAGTTTGTCTCGGCGGCCGGCGGCGACTTCGAGACAGATCGGGATGAGATGCGTTTCGGGGCGGTGGTCCTCGCCGATCCTTGTCTCCGGATCACTCCCGGCGACGTTGAAGTAGCGAAGCGCCGCAAAGGCGAACGGTCGTGCGGCTAGCCGGCAGGCTTCCGCGTAATCGAACAGGACCTGTTCCACCATGAACTTGGAGTTACCGTAGGGGTTGATGGGTGCCTGGGGGCAGTCTTCCGCGATTGGAATTCGCTCGGCCCCGGGTTCACCGTAGGTCGCGCAGGTGCTCGAGAAGACGAACTTGCCGACCCCCGCGTCCATCATCGCTTCAAGCAGCGAGATCGCGCCTCCGGTGTTGTTTTCGTAGTACCGCAATGGCTGTTCGACGGACTCTCCCACGTAGGTCAGGGCCGCGAAGTGCATCACGAGGTCGATCTGATGCTCCCGGAGGACGGCGGCGCAGGTGCGGCGATCTCCAATGGACGCCTCCACCGAGGTGAACGATCCGGGGAGATCTTCGGCGGCGGCAGCGATCGCACGGAAGGCTCCGGGGTGGCCGCGCGAGAAGTCGTCCAGGCCAACCACCGAGTGGCCGGTTTCAACGAGTCTGAGGCAGGCGTGCGAGCCGATGTATCCGGCCCCGCCGGTCACGAGGATGCGTTGAGGGGGTGTCGGTGTGCTCATTATTCGTTTTCCCTGACGCATCGAGCGGTGGAGGGCGACAAGCCGATACTCGATGGTCGAAGCCTGATGATATCAGTCTCGCCAGCTCTCCCCTTTTTGTTCACCCCTTGGAGTCTCAGGTTGACCACCGCCACCGGCCGTCCGCAACTGAATCCTCTCCTTCTCGGACGGTGCATGATTGGCGGCATACTCATGGGCCTAGCCAATCTGGTGCCCGGGATCTCCGGTGGAACCATGCTTCTTGCAGCCGGCGTCTATCCGACCTTCGTGGAGTCGGTCGCGGCGGCCACGACGCTCTCGCGGAAGTTACAGCCTTGGCTTCTCCTTGCGTTCATCGCAGTACCGGCGGTCCTGGCGATCGGCGTGCTCGCAGGGACGGTTCGAGACATCGTTCTCGAGCATCGCTGGATTGCCTACAGCCTGTTCATCGGACTCACGCTCGGTGGTGCGCCGACGCTTTGGCGCATGCTCAAGCCGATGCCCGGCCGTGCCGGAATCGCCGCCCTGGTCGCCTTTGTCGCGATGGTGGCGCTCGCCATTCTGCAGGAATCCCAGCCGTCCTCTTCAAGCGGCGAAGGAGGGCTGGCAGGCTTGTTCATTGCCGGCTTCGCTGGTGCGGCTGCCATGGTGCTTCCAGGAGTGAGCGGGGGATACCTGCTTCTGGTGCTCGGCCAATACGTGGCCGTGCTCGACGCGATCGATGCTTTCAAGGAGGCGATTCGTGCCGGTGAACTGAACTCGATTCTTGAGTCGGCGTGGCCGCTGTTGGCGATCGGGATTGGAGTTCTCCTTGGAGTCTCACTGGTCAGCAACATCATGCGGTGGTTGCTCAAGCACCATCGAGATGTCACGCTCGGGGCGTTGCTCGGGCTGTTGCTCGGGGCGGTTGCGGGACTCTGGCCGTTCCGCGAAGCCGTGTTGCCGGATGTGGGCAGCATGGTGCGGGGTGAGGTCGTCGAAACCGTTGCCGACGCCGAGGAGATCGAACTGAAGTACCGGCCGACGGAGTCCTACGAGCCTTCCCTCGGCCAGATGGGGTTCTCATTCCTTCTGGTGATTGGCGGGGGAATCAGTTCCTTGCTCGTCGGGAGGTTGGGGAAAGATGGAGATGACCCCACACCATCGACGGCGGCGGTGTGAGCGATTGACTTCCCTCGAAGAATCATGAAATCGAACTCGTTCGAGACCAGAATGACCGTGCTTGGTCCGGTAAAAGAGTCGAAGCCAAGGCAAAAATCGCCATCCTTGCAGGATCGTTTGTGAAGAACTACTGAACCCGCCGATACCCGAAGCATGCCGGATTTGTTCCATATCCCGGATTCGAGCCGTTCGGTTCACTCGGCCTCGCTTGCCTCGGCGGATGGTAGCGAGGACAATTCCCGGCCGATGACGGATGCCACCACCAAACCCCCCCCGACGGTTTCCGTTGGCCTACTCGACGGAGGCCATCCGAGCCTTCGGCTCGCAGGCACGAATGCTGGCCCCGTGACGGAGGAAGAAGCAGGATTACTGGGGCTCCGATCGAAGTTGGTCAGGACGCTCGCGGCGAATCAGCAGGATGCCATCGGGATCAGGGCCAGGCTGAAGCGAGCTGGTCGGCGTGACGCGATCCGAGCAGTCACGGGTCAAGACGCCTTCGATCGCAGTGCACAGGTCACCATGGGCCTCTTGGGCAAGGTTGATGCCAGGTTGGACGAGATCGATGCCCGGAGAAACGCTGCTCGCATCGATGTCGAGGCTGGCGTGGAGATGCTGATTCGGCGTCCTTGAACCAAAGGGCCGTTCCCGCGGGATGCTTATCCGTTGAATTGAATGTTTCGGAGCCGGGGCTCGACGTCGAATTCCCGATCAGTCGAGGCGATCACTCTCGATACTCGCCTCTTCTCCGGCGAGTTTCTTCTCGGCGAATCGGCGAACCCAGTTTTCCCAGGTCTTTCCGGCAGCCGGATCACGACCGGTAAATCGAATCTCGGCGATGTCCGGATAGGCGATCTCGATTCGGCCGAGTTGCGGTTCGAGCGGTAGGACCCTGACCAGCGATGCTTCCAGCGTCCGTTCACTCCGTCGATCGAAGAGATAGCCCTCGACTTCCGTTCCGTCTCGGCGAAGGATCGTCACGTCGCCGCGGTAGTCGAATGCCTGATCCAACGCGATGCGGAGAATTTCCGGGTCGTCTCCGGAGATGGTGGTTCCCTGAACGACGAGATCGCCATGCTTCTCGCCGCTCACTCGGTTTCGCTCCCTCTGAACAGGTACAAGGTCCGCTGGGTGTCGACATCGGTGAACTTCCAGTCGAATCGTCTGGCGATCGCCATCAGGACGAACGCCGCGATCGAATCATCGTCTTCCACGACGAGTACCTGGCGAACGGGATCTTCGAATGGCATGTGAAGACGGATGCCAGGGCCGTGGAGAACTTCGAAGTCGGCGTCGTCTCGCTCCGGGGCGATGTTAAAACTGGCCAACATCTTGACGAGTTCGGCGCGAGTGGCCATCACCGCGGCTCGGCCGTCGTTGTCCGCGGGCCTGGGACTGTGAATTCGCCACTGCGTCAACTTCGCCATAACTTCCTTTCGGCCGTGCAGAGAATAGCGTCTATCGGGCGATCGAGGCGATGGTGTGATTCGCGAAAAGCGATCGGTGTTTACTGCAATCCCATCAAATCACCAAGCGTCGTGAGAAGCCGCTGAAGCGGGACGGGCTTGATGAGATACGCCGAGACTCCGAGATTCTCCGCGTAAACGAGGTGTCGCTTTCCCCGGTTGGCCGTCACCATCACCACCGGCGGCGGATCCGTCGTCTCTTTGATCTTCTCGAGGACGAGAAAACCGGACCTGCCCGGGAGCATCATGTCGAGCACGACGCCGTCCGGTCGATCGGCAAGAAACAAGGAGACCGCGGTATTCCCGTCGGCAGCAAGGATCACGTCGGCGCCTTCCGCACGGAAGGCCAGCTCGGTCGAATCCAAGATGTCCTGGTCGTCGTCAACCACGAGGATGCGCTGTCCGGAAAAACGCCCTTCAGTGGTCATGGGGAGGCGATCCCATCTGAGAGAATCCTGTCCATGGTCAATTGATCCATCCAAGGAAGTCCTTCGAGTCGGGTCCGCATCGAGGCAGGCATTTCCTTGCCTTGAAGTTCCCACTTCGGACGGCTCTTCCACCGGCGGTGAATCCAGAGGTATTGATCTGGGGCGGAGAGGACCATCTTCTCGATCGCACGGTTGAATCTTGCGGTGACGTAGTACAAGGGGTCGGGTTGATCGCACCAATCTTCCGGACCGAAGTAGTCCATCATCTCCAACCGGTACTGGAAGCGATTTCCGATACGCCGAGCGAAACCGGCCACGACCGGGAGTTCGTACCGCATCGCCAGAAGCCCGATCGACTTATAGCTCGATGCGAGTCGGCCGAGGAAGGGGACGAATAGCCCGGACTCGCCGGCATTCTGGTCCGCGATGAAACCGACGCGTCGCCCCGCGGGGTCATCTCCCTCGATCATGGATATGAGTCGATCGGTGGCGCCCCATTTGGTGAGCACTCGAAGGCCACGAGCCTCGCGAAGTCCCAGCAGCCACCGGTCGAGGTAGGGATTGTCCAGTGGCCGTGCCAAGGCGGTCATTGGAAACCCCATGGCGGCGAGGGTGAAACCAAGAATTTCCCAGTTGCCACAGTGTCCGGTGATGAAGAGGGCGGGTTTTTCAGAGGCCAAGAGTTCCGCGCCTTGGGCGAAGGATGAGAACTCGACGTGCTCTTGCCAGCTCCACGGATTCACGAGCCGAGGCATGGCAAGGCTGTCGACCAGGAACAGTCGGAACATGTACCGGATCGACTCGACGGCAAGTCGCTCCGCCTCGGTCTCTGTGGTGTCGGGCATCGAACGGAGGATGTTCGACTTGGCTCGGGCGGTCCGCTTCGAGGCGATCTTCGCGTAGAGCGATCCGAATGCCGCCGCGGTCCGGAGATTCTGTTCCGGATCGACGCATTGGATCGCCGCTCCTAGCGCACGCAGGGGAAGAAACTCCGCAAGATCGCGGAGCCCGCGGACAGGGTCGTCGAAGAGGTTCTGCGAAGAGGCATTCACCGTGTGGTCAAGGATCCGAAAAAGCCGCGGACCGGACCGTCATATCGGTCCGGTCCGCGGAGAAAAGTAGAAATGGCGAAAAACGTAGATCAGCGTGGATTCATGCCCGTGAGCATTTCAAACCGGTTCCAGTTGAGTACGGGGATCTGGGCATCGGTCGCCTGATCGAAGAGCCGGTCGTACTGTTCGCGGGACTCACGCTGCATGAGGAATCGCCGGAATTGATCGTCACCGGCATCTGGAGGCAGCGGGGCAGGCATCGGCGGTTGGGCGCCGAGGACCAGGAAGTCAAGATCGCCGGTGAGCGTGTCGCCTTCGACGATCTCGCCGCCCCATTCGATGATCCGCCGTCGCACATAGTCGGTCTCATCCTCGAAAGGACGTCCGTCGCCGTTGACATCGAAAAGTCCGTGAACGAGGAACTTGAAGCGGTACTCGGGATTGAAGACCGCATTCGCGATCACATCATCCTTGACCACGGGCCGGCCGGTGAGTTCGCGGGTGATTCGCCCGGTGGAGGTATCCGCCGCGACCTTGATGATTTCGATGCTCGCCTTACCTCGGACATACTCGCCAGTACGCGGGTCAGGTCGGATCGACGTCGCATCCTCATAGACCTCGAAGGTCATTCCAGGAACGACTCGTTGGTTTCGGCCGAGATCGACGAAGACCTGGCCACCGGTCCCGGGAACACTGATCACTCGGCCATCAACGAGTTCCGCCGGGCTCTGGGGCTTGATCCGGTAGTTCTCTGTCTTCTTGCGGAGTTCTTCGATCTGGGCACGGAAGACGCTGTTGTCCTGGTTCGATCGGTCGAGTCGGCTCTGAAGATCGGCAAGACGGTTTCGGTAGTCCCGGTCGAGCTTGACCCGGCTCTCTTCGATGCTCTGGATCGCCTGCTCGACTTCTTGTTGATATCCCAAGGCGGCGATCTTGTAACCGCTGAATTCCTGCTCGACTTGAGCGACCTTCTCTTGGCCCATTTTCTGGTTCTGGTCCATGCGGTCGCTGAGATCGTCGTTGGTCGACTGAAGGTCTGCCAACTGACGTTCGAGGCTCGACCCGTCATTCTGGGATGCAGTGAGCTGACGACGCAGATCCGTCATCTCGCTTCGGACAACGTCGCCGTCACCCAGGCTCAGGCTGCTCCGCATCTCGGTCAGATCGGCCTTCGGATTGCCGGTGACGAATGCGGCGACTTCGCCACTCTGTTCCTGAAGGTAGGCGTGAAGCGATTTCTGCTTGCTCCTGGCCGCATCCATTTGGCGATCGAATTCGTTCGTCCGATCCGACGGCTTGATGAACTGCGTCATCTCGGCCTGAGCTTTCGCCTCGTTCTCGAGGGCTTCGGCTTTTCCGGAGTACATCATGAACGTGATCGTCAACAGGCCCACGTTGCAGACCACGCTGACAACCAGAGCAACGATTACGCCGGTACCGGCACCAGAACCTCGGGCCATTGGGGAATCTCCACGCCTTTGCGGTTTGCGAAGGCCATTTGTCCGCTCTCGCGAATCGACTATCCGGATCACCCACCAATAGATGAGGGGCAAGGCCGGGCTCACGGGCTCCTCGCCACGTGAAACGGAGGCGTAGTGTCCGCCGACGATGGGTCGCCGTCAAGCCACCAGATTCGTTCGGGGGCCTCCGGAGGTTCCCAGCCCGGCCGGAAGACGCCTCGATAGAGAGGTTGGCAACGGGGTTCGGCGGTCGATCTCGGCCCGGGATCGAGGTTCTGAATTGACCCTGAGTCGATCGGTGGGGTCACGATGTCAGATTCAGACGACCCGCATGGCTTCCGCAGGCGTGGTGATCCCGGCTCGAGCCAGATCCCAAGCGGCATTGCGGAGGAGATCGAGCTCCCCCTCGGCGTACGCGACTTTCCGGATCCGCGTCGCATCGGCGCGACTCACCACCAGGTCGCGGATCGAATCGGTCATTCGCAGCAGTTCGAACGCGCCCACTCGCCCTCGGAATCCGGTGCGACGGCACTCTCGGCACCCCGGGGCTTCCACCACCATGCCGTCGGCCGGCGGTTCCAGTCCTTCCGGGAGTTCGGCGGCGGTCATCTCACGCCGTCTCAAGCATGATTCACAGACTCGTCTGACGAGTCGCTGTGCCAGGATCGCTTCGACACTCGAGGCGACGAGGAAAGGCTCGATCCCCATGTCCAGAAGACGAGTGGTCGCACCGGCGGCATCATTCGTGTGAAGCGTGGAGAAAACCAAGTGGCCGGTGAGCGATGCCTGAACGGCGGCCTCGGCGGTCTCGAGATCTCGGATTTCGCCGATCATGATGATGTCCGGGTCATGCCGGAGGATGGCTCGCAGGCCTGCGGCGAAGGTCATGCCAATCGCGGCGTTCACCTGGATCTGGTTCACGCCCTCGACGTGGTACTCCACGGGATCTTCGATCGTGACCGCCTTCACCGCTTCGCTCACGATGCGGTTGAGCGAGGCATAGAGCGTCGTTGATTTTCCGGAGCCGGTCGGACCGGTGACCAGAAGGATGCCGTGGGGGCGGGTGATCACGGCGTCCCATCGATCCATGATGGCGACGGGCATGCCGAGGTCTTCGAGGCTGAGCTTTGCCACGCTGTTGTCGAGAACGCGGAGTACCACACCTTCGCCCGCGATCATCGGAATGATGGAGACTCGAAGATCGAACTCACGTCCCTTATGACGAAGGGTGATCCGGCCGTCCTGAGGCTTCCTTTTCTCCGCGATGTTCAGGCCCGCCATGATCTTGAGGCGGCTGACGATCGCGTTGCGGAACCGGTTGACCGACGCAGGGACGCCAGCTCCGCTCAGCACTCCGTCGATCCGATAGCGAATGGTCAGTTCGTCTTCGTATGGTTCGATGTGGATGTCCGTCGCTCGCTCCCGAATCGCTTCGAGGAGCAGATCGTTGACCAGCTTGATGACGCTGGCCTCCTCGTCGGCATCGAGTTCGCCGCTCGACACTTCGAAGAGGAGATCGGTGTCGCCTTGATCTTCGTTCGATAGCGCGTCAAGCGTGTCGCCGGCGACGCCATAGTGGGATCGGATGAACTTCCGGAGATCGCGTTCGTCGGCGAGCACGAGCTCGACGCCGAGGCCTGTCAGGAGTCGCAACTCGTCGAAGGTACTGAGGTCGAATGGATCACAGGTCGCGATCTGAAGGGTTGTTTCCGTCCGACTGATTGGAACACACAGTTGCTTGAATACCAGGCGTGAAGGCAGGGTTCGCAGCGTCTCGTCATCGACTTCGATTTCGGCAAGATCGACGATGGCCATGTCGAGTTGGCGACCGATGGCCTCCAGGACCGCATCCTGAGCGACATGCCCCAGGCGAACGAGCACGTGATCGAGTCGTTCGCCGGTTCGTTTTTGTTCGCGAATCGCCTCGTCGAGCTCAGGCTCGGTGATCAATCCGCGTTCGACGAGAATGGTGCCGATACCCATGAGGGGGTGCATTCCTTAGGCTTCAATCTGCACATGCGAACGAGAAGTGGCTTCGGGTCGGCTCTATCTCATAGAGCGGACCAAGGCCACTGCCGACCCATCTTCCATAGTTCACGTCTGGACACCAACGCAAACTGTGGTCTATCCCCCTTTTTAGAGGCTTTCAGCGTCGGTCCGAAGACCTTATCGGGCCAGATCCTCGGATACGACGACTTTCTACCGGTGATCGCGGTCTAAGGTTGATCGGGGGCGATTGACTGGATGAGCCGGTTCAAGGCCGCGTCACACCTCGGAGAACGACCGCGGAGAGACCGAGTCCGGCAAGCCGTGGTCGCCCGCCGATGTTCGCGATTTCGGCCGCGGCCACGAAACCTACAAGAGGAGGTTCGGCGAGTCGCTTGTGGATCCTCCCGGCGTCATGGCCGGGCGAGCCGAAGAGCGATGACCCTCGGCCGGCGGAACTCGCGAGAATCACGCCGGCGGCGGGGCGATGATCCAGCACCGCGAGATCGAGGGACATGCCGAGATCCTCGGATGCGATCGCGGCGTCGCGAACCTGAAATCGGACCGTGGAGCCGCGGGGGACGCCTCCGGAGAGAAGGAGATTGCCGCTGGCTTGATCAATGGCCCCGACCGGTCGGATCAGGAAATCGCCGCGGCCCTTGATGGGTTTGGCCGCATCCGCGGCGATTCCGATCAGTGGAGTCCGCGCCAAAGCGGTTCGATCCGCGCCCGAGAGGTTGCCCAGGATCTCATCGAGCACCTCGGCCGCCGGGCGGCCGCCGAGGCTTGTGATGGCGCTGCCATCGGCACCGGTCACGATCAGGGTAGGGCCAACGCCACGGCAGCCGTGCGCGACAATGGGCTCGAGTTCGATGTCTCCCTCGAAGATGAGTCCGACGGCGCCAGACATCGAGACGGCATCATCAGCCACCAGAACGTTGGCGCCGGCCTGGCTCGCGCCACTCAAGAGTCCGCCCGCGATCGGGACGCCGGGCGGAAATATCGCCGCCAGCCGGGTGGGCAGCGCATCTGACCCTGCCGTGAAGGGATCGGCGAAAACCAGCAGCCCTTTGGGCGGTGACATCGGTCGAAGTCGGCTTCGGACCAGTTCTCGAGACCATGCTTCCGGCGGACCGTCGCGATGATCAAACTGGAAAGCGCGGATGCGGAGCCGAGGACCACCGATCGCCATCGCGACCATGGCCGGGCCAGATTCCCATTCTTCGGCCCCTGCCATGACTGATCGAGCGGTGAATCCGATGGACGCGGGACCATCGAGGGCATCGCGAATGGTTCGAACGGCCTCCGGAAGGGCTGCGGAATGATGAAAACTGGCGATTACCAGAATCGCGGCGGGAGGTCCTTGGAGTTCCTCTCGAAGCGATCCAGCAAGACTCAGTGCGGCCGTGCGGGTGTCAGCATGCCGGTCCGAGACCACCTTCGTCTGAAATTCTGTTGGTGGCGCGTGCATCAAGAACGATGATAGCGGTCGGATCCCGGTGATTCCCCCCCCGATTAGCCAGATTTGGGGTTGCAACCTGAGCAAGGCTGGCGATAATGCGCGGCTCGAATCCTTGCAGGGAGCTGGCCTCGTGCCGAATACTGAATCAGCTAAGAAGCGCGTTCGTCAGAACGCAAAACGTCGCGCCCGTAATAATTGGCGGAAGCGTCGCATCAAGAACCAGATCAAGAACTTCCTGTCGGCGGTCCAGCACAAGGACGTCGAGACTGCGGAATCAGAATTCCGCAAGGTCTGTTCGGTCCTTGATAAGGTCACGTGTTCCGGCACGATTCATCGCAATACCGCCGCACGTCGAAAGAGCCGACTCTCGCGTCGATTGCGTGAACTCAAGTCCGCCGCGGCCTGATCACGACCATCTCACCCGCGGCATGACGGTTTCACGCGGTGGTTACGCCGAGGCCGTGACTCCGCTGGCCCACGTCGTCGAGGCCTTGGAAGCCTTGGGGAGAAAACCAAGGATGGTGACGTAGCCATGGCGAAACCGGCTCGTTCCTCCTTGGATTCACCCAATCCCGCGGCGGTAGGTCCCTTCTGGACTGGCCCCTATTGGTATCGGTCGCAGCGTCCCCTTGAAATTCTGGTCCTCCTGGCGCCGTTGATCGTGGTCTACGAGCTGGGCCTTCTCGTCATCCTGCAGCAGCGTGACGGCGTTCTGGTCACGAATCTCGCGCATAAATACATCATTGACCTGTTCTCGGCGATGGGGATCACGGGTTTCGGACTCGCATTGCCCGGGCTTCTTCTGGTGATCCTGCTCCTCGTGTGGCAGGTGTTGAGCCGTTATCCCTGGATCATTCACTGGGGCACGATCGGTTTGATGTGGATCGAATCGCTCATCCTTGTGATTCCCATCATCGTGCTCGCAGCGCTCTTGCACTCAAGTGTCACGCCGCTGGCAGCAGGCGTTCCGCTCAGGGAGACCGTCGCCGAGCGGATGGCGATGGGTATCGGGGCGGGCCTCTACGAGGAACTGATCTTTCGCTGGGCGATCATCGCGACGGTCCATTCCCTGCTGGTTGACGGATTCGGCATGTCCCACCGCACCACGGTGTTCTTCGCGGTGGTGATATCCGCGGTCGCATTCATGCTCTATCACCCGATCCATGGGCCAGATGGCGGCTTGCTTCCCGGTCTGGCGTTGTTCTATCTGGCGAGCGGAAGCTACTTCTCAATGGTGTACATTCTCCGCGGTTTCGGAATCGTGGCGGCGACCCACGCCCTCTACGACGTCTTTGTCGTCTTGCTGGCCTCATCGATCGCGGAGTAAGGATCCCGCGCCGCAGAATCCCCACATCCCATCCAGACCGACTTGAGACAGCACTCCCCGAGAGGCAGGACTTGCCTCGGGTGCGGTTGTTTTCGAGAGTCTGGTCGTTGATGGTCACGGGCATGACGCTCGGGGCAGGGGAGAGATAAACGTGTCTGATTTGAAGTCGAGAAATGAGTCGGTGCGTCAGGCGTCCGCGATCCAGCGAGGCAGCCTGATGGGGCATCGAGTCCTCGCAGAACTTGGCCGCAAGGATCTGGTCACGACCTACTTGGTCACCGATCCGGTGGATGGCACCTTGCAGACGCTCAAGCACATCGAACGGCATACCGCCGAGGATGATGAGCGATGCCGGCGTCTTGCCACCGAGTACGAGATCGGACGGCGGTTGGAACATGTCTGCATTCGGCGGGTTCGAAGGTTGCGGCGGGAACGACGAGGTTTTCGAGTCCGCGAAGTCGGTCTCTTTCAGCAATATGTCGACGGGCCGACGCTCGATCGCTGGGATGTGTCCCACACCGACGTGATCCTCGGAGTGATGGAGCAGGTCGGCGAGGCGCTGTCGCACGTTCACGAGCAGGGGCTCGTGCACGGGGCCATCCGCCCACGACACATTCTCGTGGCCGATACCGGTGCGCCGTCGCTCATTGGGTTCGCGGAGACCGCAGAAGCGGGCATCGCCTTCCCCGGGGGCCAAGGAAGCCCAGGCTACTCGAGTCCGGAACAGTTTCTGGGCGGCATTCGAACGGCGAGGGCCGATGTTTTCGGCTTTGCCGCCACCATCGCGGCGGTGATCCTGCGGGCACGACTCCAGATGGGCAACGCATCGGAACTCAATGCGGCCGACTGGCTCGATCTCCATCAGGAATGGGTCGAGTCACTCCGCCAAGGATGCGGATCCGACGGATTGAACCGGCTCCTTGAGCAGTGTCTTCATCCCGATCCGACCCGCAGGCCGGTCGGAATCGACGAAGTCGTGGTTCGACTTCGGGCACTGCGATCGAGGGGCGATCAAGGGAAAGGCGAGGAGATTCTTCGTCGGGCGGCGTGAAATTCTGAGGGTTGATTTCGCAAGAAGTCCATCGAAGTGCGTATGAACTGGTGTCGGGCTTGGAATTCCTCAGATCGGATTCGTCGGGAACTCGCTGAATCCTGACGAAGCCCGAACGGGTTCTTGTCGGGACTGGGTAATGATCCCCGTCGATCCGACGATGAGGCAGAAGGATCAGGCAGTGTGAGGCCTTGGAGGGCTCATGCGAAGATGCCAGTATTTCAAAGGGTCGTGGATTCCGAGGAATGTGGAAACCGCGAAGGGTGATTTTGCGAACACCGGCTTTTTAGAGGGAGCGGAGGCAGTCATGATTGGAAGGCACGCGACAATTATTCCCAAGGAGATTCACGGGTATCGGGTGATCGATCGACTCGGAGAGGGGGCCGCGAGCCGCCTCTACGTGGTCTCGGATCCGCGAAGCCAGAACATCTTCACGCTCAAACACGTGAACTGTCGGGATGCTTCCGCTCGTCGATTCCTGGCGCAGGTCGAGCGAGAGTATGAAGTCGGTTCGAAGGTCGACCATCCCGCTGTTCGAACGGCGAGAAAGTTGCTGCGATACCGCGAGATCGTCCGGACCACCGAGGTGTCGTTGATTCTGGACTTTGTCGATGGAATTCCGCTCGACGAGGCTCCTCCCGCAGAGACCCACCAACTCTTCCAGCAGTTCGCGTCGATCGCGGACGGGCTGCATCATCTCCATCAGCTCGGGTATGCCCATGCCGACCTCAAGCCTGGAAACATCCTGATCGGGGCCACCGGACGGGCGACCTTGATCGATCTGGGCCAGGCGTGCCGACTCGGTGAGCGAAAGCCACGCATCCAGGGGACGCCAGGATTCCTTGCACCGGAGCAGGCCGCTGTGGGCATTATCGATGCTCGAACGGATGCCTTCCTTCTGGGCGCGACGATCTATCGGCAGTTGACCGGACGGTACGGCTCGACCGAGATGCTGGACACGAAGCGGCCGGTTGAGATGCTCCGAAAGCTTATTCCCGACCTTCCGGTCGAGGCCGACGATCTCGTCCACGCGTGCCTCGAACAGGCTCCGTCTCGCCGTCCGGGCGATCTCTCGATCGTGGCCGACCGCCTTCGGGAGCTCGCGGCATCGTGTATCGAGCGGCAGTTCCCAAGGCCACTCAGACGTCCGGCTTGAGAGGTGGAACGGACTGGAATTCAGAGCCTCCGTCGATCTTCTGGCACGAGCAGGGGTAGCATGTCCCCATGACGACGCCTGATCCCGTCCGAATCAAACTCCTCTGCCTCGATGTGGACGGTGTCATGACCGACGGCTCTGTCCTACTCGATGACGTTGGCACCGAAACCAAGAGGTTCTTCGTTCGCGATGGCACGGCCATCCGAATGTGGCAGCGAGCCGGTGGTGAGGTCGCAATCATCACGGGACGAAGAGGGGCGGCGGTTCGAAACCGTGCCGCCGAACTCGGAGTCGTCCACGTCCACGATGGCGTGGGCCGAAAGGGCGATGTCTTCGAAGAGCTCCTTGAGAAACTGCAACTTGACGCATCGGAGGCGGCGATGGTGGGGGACGATCTTCCCGATCTGCCGATCCTGACCAGGTGTGGCTACCCTGTGGCGGTGCGGGATGCCGCTCCGGAGGTGATCGATGTGGCCTGTCATGTCACCGTCGCCCCAGGAGGACGCGGGGCCGTCCGTGAAGTGGTCGAACGGCTTCTCAAAGCCCGCGGTGCCTGGGAGGCATCCGTAAAATTTTACGCCGACCAGACTTGAGTTCCCGCCGGCATGGATGGAGGCGGTCATGCGAATCGAAACCGAATCAAACAACCCAGTGACCGAAATCGAATCACGCCATTCATGCCACGTGCGCCGTCGACGTGGTGTCGCCGGGCGAGGCCCGCTACTCCTGATTGG
>CALFOM010000235.1 GCA_937919685.1 uncultured Phycisphaera sp. | reverse complement strand
GGATCCTTCGGGAAGACGACGTCGACTCCGAAGGCTCGGAGATCTCCGAACCGTCGACACCCGCCTGAGCACGAGCCGCTGGGACGAGAATCCCGTTGCACGACCCACGGCTCCGGCGCCTGCGACGGAAGCCCGCGACGGAAGCCTGCGATGTCGAGCGTGGTCTTCCCGTCGATTCCGGGAGTCAGGCTTCCGGTGTCGATGATGAACCAGGCCCATCTGGACTATTCGAATTCCACGGTCCACCCTTCTTGAGAAGCCCGCGTCGATGCAGGTCGATCAGAAGGGTCTGCATGACGAAAGGGCCGAGTCGAGAGAGTCCGGGGAGATGGCCGGAGGCGTCGAGGTCGACCAACCGTGCATCGAGGAAGGCGAACAGCCCATCGGCGATCGCCTCGGGAATCCGACCCTGCACGCTCGCCAGCAGGCGCGTCGCGGCGTCCACGCCCTGCCGTCGACGAAGCAGTGCGACCAGCACACCGACCACCGGCGCGTCGATCACGCCGTGCTGGGTCTGGAGAGAGCCGACCAGCCAGGCCTCCGCCTCGGCGTGCCGACCTCGGGCCATCAGGGAGGCTCCGATCTCACGAGATCGCGTGTGTTCGAACTGCTTGAGATCGAAACTCGAGAGCCGAGTCTGAACCGAGACCCCGGCACCGTCGAGTCTGCCCTCACCAGCGACGCGTGGAATCGGTTCGACCCGTGGGGCGGCGCCTTCCGTCTCAAGCAGGGCACCGAGAATTCCGTGCAACGAATCTACCCGTGGCCTTCCGCTGATCGGCAGTGTTTGCGGACCGATCACCAGCAATCGAGGCGACGGGCCACCTCTGCACTGTTGAAATATCGAATCAGCGACCGCAGGCTGCTCGAGGATGAGTACGGTGGCCTCCCGGGATGCCGCGTCGCTTAGCCTCGCCCGTATTCCCTCGATCCCTTCAAGTCGCTCCGTCGTCCCAGCTGAAGATTCCGGAAGCCACCCCATCAGCAGGTCTGGTCCGCGATCCGCCAGCAACTCCAGTCCGGCAAATACCGTGTCGGATTGCTGTGGCCGCGCCGACTCACGGAGCACCACGCTCATCGACGACGGTGCAAAGGAATCCGGGGGAAGCACGCCTCCGACCTCACCCGAAAGTCCCGCAATGGCGGCCATGCCAATCCGGTCGAGCCGCCCATCGCCTTCGGCCGCGAGCATGGATTCGTGGGGCCAATTGCAAAGACCCACGATCCGCCCCGAACCGACCGCCTGCGACCAGGTCGTCCCACCGGTCGCGCGATCCGGCCGGACGATTTCGTAACCAAGACGATCCGGGTGCGGTTGCAACCGCGAGACCACCCCATGCGACTCCGGCCACACGCCCGTCGCGATCGTGGCGGCCAGTGACGCCTGCCCCGAATGCGGCAAACCGGCGAACCGATAGGCCTCCCGAGCGAGGTCAGCCTCTTCGAGCGTCGAACCCGGAAGGACCGGGGCGACAAGAAAGATGAGCGGGCCATGTTTCCGGTGTGAGATGGTCATGCCCTTGGAAGATACCCTGTGGGAATGGAAGACCACGGAAAGATCCAGATCGCGGAGGCTGGGGAGGCCGATCGCCCCGTGCTCTGCCGACTCTCGCCCCGCTGGTTCCAACATCATTTGCCGACACAATCATGGTGCGCCATCGAAGGCGGAGAGGTGATCGCGGCCGCGATGCTGGAGGTCCTCCCTGACGGAACCGCGTCGATGGAGTTTGATGGGTGCGATGCCGCGGCGGTCGCGGCAGCTGGGGGTCCACTGGTCGACCAGGTCCTCGACGCGGCACAAACCTGCGGGGCAATCATCCTCGATGCCGACGTCGATTCAACCGCATCCCTACAGCACTCCGAACTCCTGCGATCCCGAGGTTTCGAAACCCACGAGACGTTCGATACGTTCGAAGCCCCCCGAAGCATGCTGCAGGACCGGCTCACCAAAGTCCGGAAACGCATGGGCGATCGGATCAAGAGTCGCTTCCAGGCTGACATCGTCGAGATTGAACAAATCCACCTCGATACCGTCGCGGCCGCCTGGTCGGCATGGATCGGCGGATCCGTCAACCGCGGTATCTTCGACATGCGACGTCGATTCTCTTCCCACAAGCCAAATGATCCCGAACGCGGCCTGCAACTTGTCGCGACGCATGAGCAGGCCGTGGTGGGATTCTGCTGCACGCGAATCGTCGAGCCTGGCGTGCTGAAGATCGAGGGTGAAGGCATCGATCCCCGATTCCGCTTAGACACGTTGCACGGCCGACTCGCGTCGACCATGTACGAACGTGCAGAGGCGGCCGGAATCCACACCATCCGATTCGAAGCCGGCAGTCGTCAGCCGAACACCCGAGCAATGGTTCGCCGAAACCGAATCAACTCCCTGAACCAGCGGCTGCACCTCCGTCGACAACTCGACGGCGATCCCACCACGCATCAGACTTGAGTCCGGCCGATCGGTTCAGAACGGAGATCGCACCCAAGGGGCGGGATCCGGTGGCGATCTCACGCGGCGGCGAGATGGGCCGCGAGGCCCGAGATCGTCGGATGATCGAACAGCACCGAGGTCTCGATCTCGATGTCGAGTTCGCTCGCAAGATCTCCCAGAACGCCGAGCAGGGCCAGAGAGTCGAGGCCAATTCGGTCGAAGGTCACCTCGGGATCGATGGCCGAGGCCTCACTCCCCAAGTCTTTGGCGATCCGCTCGCGAATCCACACTGAAATCTCGTTGCTGTTCATGCTTACCACGTTGGTTCCTCAAGTCGACCTCAAAGGTCTCATTCAATCGTGTGAACGCTCAGGCCGTCGCGTCCGCCCCTGGCCTTCGGATTCGTACCGTCACCGGCGAGGAAGGGCGCATCACGATTCCTAGTATCGGTTCAATCTCGATCGGCGCCTCGAACTCAAAATGAAATCTTGAAATGAACTCTCGAAGAATGCGACGCATTTCGAGCAAAGCCAAATTCCGTCCGATGCACAGGTGAGGTCCCGCCCCAAATGGCATGTAGGAAAACCGGTGCGGAGGCTGCCATCGACCATCAGGCGATGCCGCGAACCGCTCGGGCTTGAACAGATCCGGCTCGTTCCAATATTTCGGATCGCGATGGAGTCGATACGCAGAGATGACTGCCCGATCGCCAAGCTCCCAAGTCCGCTCACCCTGCACGGTGTTCTCGATGGCCTGGCGTTCGTTTGCCCAGACCGGCGGATAGAGGCGGAGCGTTTCCCAGATGGCGGCGTCGATCGCGGCGTCACCCAGGCCGGCCTTGAGTTCTGCGGCGATCAATTCGGCGACCTCAGGGTGATCGTCGAGAAGCAGAAGGCACCAGACCAGGCTGTTGGCACTGGTTTCCGTCGCGGCAAGCACCAGCGATCGAACCTCGTCGTGGATGCCCTTCTCGTCGATCTGGCCGTCGGCTTGCGCCGCGAGGAGGCGTC
Source organism: uncultured Phycisphaera sp. (assembly GCA_937919685.1). Taxonomy (GTDB): domain Bacteria; phylum Planctomycetota; class Phycisphaerae; order Phycisphaerales; family SM1A02; genus UBA12014. The sequence goes on along the minus strand of CALFOM010000235.1, from coordinate 6,466 downwards.
CGAGCGCATCATCGACACCGACGTCGACCGAGCGTCGGCGTTCGAGAATCCACGCGATCTCCTCGTCGGCAAGGGCCCGAGTCTGCTCGAGCCGCGAGATCGCTCCGGCGTCAATTTTTCCGCCGGGCGCCACGAGTGACCAGTGCACGGCGCCCACTGCTTCCATCATCGGCTGAAAAGTTGAGACGCGATCTTCGTCCGGGCCGAGTTCCACGCCGAAGACCGCACGGTAGACGATGCGGCTAATCACCCGCATCATCTCGTCGAGCAGGCAAATGGCCCGGTCCTCGTCCGCAGCGCGACCGAGACGTTTGACAAAACCCGGCATCGCCCATTCGATGCTCTCCAGATGTGCTTCGGGCTCCCGAACGGGGAAGGACGGCTGCACGATTCGACGACGCTCCCGCCAAAACGTGCCGTCGGTCGCGAGGAGTCCGGATCCGGAGAGTTGTCGGACGAAATCCGTCCGGCGGAAGTTTTTGGAGTGAAGGATCGCCCCAACCTCGTCCGGATCGAGCACCAAGAGCCGCCGCCCCGGCGACTCTGGCCGGGGATCGGCACCATGCACCTCAACCAGTTGTCGAATCACCGTCGATCTCAACGTGGTGTCCTCTCTCGCTCGACGACCCGCACTCGGATCTTCCGGTCTGGCTTGAGTACCACCCCCAGCTCTGCGGCGAGCGGCGATGACTCGACGAGATCCACTTGGAACCGCCCCACGATCTCTCGCGCCGCGATCCGGAGTTCGTGCATGGCAACATGCCGCCCGAGACAGAGATGCCGTCCACCTCCGAACGGGAAGAACGCGTACCGATGCGGAGGCTGCCACGCACCCTCCGATCGCGGAAGAAACCGCTCGGGCATGAATGAGTCGGGTTCGGACCAGAGGTCCGGATGACGATGGATGAGCGCCGTCGAGACGAACACCATCTCATCTTTCTCGAGACGACGATCGCCAAGGGTGACCGGCGCCGTCGTTTCCCGGGTCTGGAACCAAACCGGCGGAAACAGACGAAGCGTCTCGAAGATGACGGCGTCGAGGAAAGGCGATGCACCGTTCGATCCCGCGTCGAGTTCGCGCTCCAGTCGAGTGCGGGCCTCCGGGTGCGCCGCAAGCATGAGCAGGAGGAAACCGAGGGTGTTGGAGCTCGTCTCCGCACCGGCGACGAGCAGACTGCGGACTTCATCGCGCACTCCTACCCCGCCATCGGTATCCCCCACTTGTTCGATGATCCGACCAAGGGCATCGTTCCCCTTCTCCGCCGCGGCCGCCGCCCCCACTCGCCGGACTTCAACCAATCGATCCAACTCGGCATCCATCGCGGATGCCTTCATTCTGATTTCCGACATCGATCGACCGTCCAACTTCAACTCCGGGAAGATCGTCGCTGCAAGGACGCCTCCGATCGAGTCGAAGTACTCGAGAATCACCTCGACGCGATCGTGATCCTCGGGAAGCTCCTGACCGAAGACGCCACGATACAGAACCCGCACCGTGTAACGAACGGTCTCCTCCACGACCCCCAGCGTCGCCCCCGATGCCGCCGCCGCTTCGAATCTGCGGACGAGGCCCGGTATCGCCCACATCACATCCTGCAGATGGTGATCCGGGTCGCGGGGAGGAAAACTTGGTTGCATAATCCGACGACGTTCACGCCAATGTTCGCCATCGGAGAACAAAATGCCGTTGCCGCAGAACGAACGGGCGAGCCGCCCGCGATCGAATTCCGGTCGATGCAGAACGACTTCGGCACGCGAAGGATCTTCGACGAAGATTACCGGTCGACCAGACGGACCTCGCGCCCCTCGCGCCACGAGTTCGTCGATCGCCCGAACCCGTGTCCCGTCGATTTCGGATCGAAGGATCAACATGACTCGACCTCCGATCCGAGCGGTCTCAGTTCGCCGGCCATGACCGCCGCGCGAGTCGCCGCCCTCCGAGTCTTTCCACTGGTCGTGCGCGGGATTTTTCCGGGACTCACCACCACCAATTGAGACAGCCTGATCCCATGCCGCATCGACGCTTCAGCCTTAACGTCTCGATCAAGATCGGCCGCCAAGCCGGCCGCCGCGATCGGATCCCGGCGGACGCCACGATGGGCGTCTCGGGAAAGTTCCACCACGACCGACACGGTCTCCGCCGAACCTTCAAGGACCCCGCCGCTCGCGAAGACCGCGACCCGGCCGCCCGACAACGCCGGATGACATCCTTCGAGCGATGCTTCAACGTCCGCTGGATGTACGTTTCGGCCATCGACGATCAGAAGGTCTTTCAGCCGTCCCAGAACATGGAGTTCACCGTCAAGCAGGGAACCGAGATCCCCCGTCCGCAGCCAGGGGCCTTCATCGCCGCCCAACCGGGCGGGAAAAACCTCTGCCGTGGCGTCGGGGCGTTGGTGGTACGCAAGCGCCACGCTCGGACCTTTGAGGGTGATCTCGCCCACCATCGCGTCGGCGAGACGCTCGCCAGTCTTCGGATCGCGAATCACGATCTCGTGTCCCGGAAGGCCCCGCCCGCAACTCGCCACGGCGACCTCGCCAGTTTCGACCGCGACGGTCGTCGTCGCGTCGACCTCGACCGTCCGCCGAGCTTCCAAACGTCCATGGTCGAGCGCGGTTCGATCGGCGATTCGAAAATGGACTGGTTCACCGTCTCGTCGAACCGAAACCAGAAGCGTGTGCTCGGCAAGTCCGTAGCACGGCATCATGCCGTCGAATCCACACGGCCCGAACGCGGCTTGGAACCGGGCGAGCGATGCGGGACGGATTGGTTCGGCGCCGTTGAAGGCGAATTTCCACGCTGAGAGATCCAAGGCCGAGCGGTCTTCCGCGGTCGTGCGATCGACGCAGAGGTCGTAGGCGAAACACGGACCGCCGCTATAGGTCGCAGCGGTGTTCGACATCGCCCGCAGCCAGCGGATCGGACGCATCGCGAACGCTTCTGGATCCATGAGATGCAGTGGCACCTTCACCAGAAGCGAGGAGACCAGCAAGCCGATCAGCCCCATGTCGTGGTAGAGCGGCATCCAGCAGACCGTGCCGCCCGAAGGACCATGACGTTGAAAGAGATCTCTCATCGCGAGCCCGTTGGCGAGGAGATTTGCTTGGGTGAGGGCCACCGGCGCCGGATCCCGCGTCGATCCTGACGTGTACTGAAGGAGGGCGATGCTCGCGGGATCGGGCCAGGGGATCGAGCGGTCAGGATCAGGAGTAGACATCGACGCGTCGGTCGAATCCTCGGCTGCCGGCGTGCCAATCTTCGCGCAATCGATCCGATCAACGCCCTCGAGCAGATCCGGAGCAAGTCGATCGATCGACTCGAGAATCGCCGCCCCGGCGATGACCGCGGCCGGCCGACTGTTGCGAACGATCGCCGCCAGTCGCTCGCCTCCTCCGCCGGATCGAGGGGGATGCGCGGTGACCGCCATGCATCCGGCGCGAAGACAGGCCAGAAACGCGACCACGTACTCCAGACCATTTCGTTCCGGGATCAGGACAGGACGCCCGGCGAAACCTCGCGACGCCAGCCGACCAGCAAGCTTCTCGACTTCGAACAACAACGAACCTCGACGAAGCACACGTTCTGGGCGGTCATCCCGCCCGAGCCGGGTCACCGAGATCGCATCCGATGCAACGGCGTCACGGAAGAGCGACTCGGAAATGGTGCCTGGTGGTGTCATCATGGTGGCGAACTACAAGAATAACGCCCTCGTGCCGATAGAGGCACGAGGGCGTTTCATTCGTCTTTCTGCTTCGATCGCTCCTCAGGCCTGTCGCTTGCGACGGATGCCCGCCGCACCAGCGGCGAGCCCCAGAAGGCCGATGGCGCCGGGTGCCGGGATGGCTCCCGCTACGATTCCGGTGTCGGCGTCCGTCTCGTAGGCGTAGCCGTCAATACTCAGGTAGGTCCCGTCCCACGAGACAGAGACCCAGCCGTAGTTCAGCGACGGAACGCCATTCACGCCCATGTTCTCGAAGGTGAATCCCAGGTACCCCGACTCCGCTTCACCGTTCATCACCACGAAGTTGCCGATTCCCTTACCACCGCTTTTGGACCATCCGGCAGAGCCAATGCCCTTGCCGGCGAGCTGAATGCCTAGATCCAGCTGGATCAGATCACCGGCTTGGAATCGAGCGAGCTTCCCCCCGCTCCAACTACTATCACCACCGAGCGGTGCCGCGAAGGTATTCATCAGGCCCATGTTGGGAGAATTCTTCGCGTTGGCAAAGAAGAGTCGCTCAGGTCCATTGGAATTTGAACCGGCCGTGAAACCCAGACTGCCGATGGTCCCAATCTGGATCCCACCAATCATCGGTGCATCACCCGGACCGCCGATTTGGTAGTCCAGTTCGGTATAGACAATGTCGGCCGTGGCGCCGGATGCCATTGCTGCCAATGGCGCGGCGGCGATCAGGCGATACGTTGAGAGTCTGGAGGGGACCATTTATATTTCTCCTGAATACGTCTTGTCTGTGCCAGATAGGAAAGACCATGGGAGATGGCAACCAGATCTTGGCGGAAGCGGGAACGGCTTTGGAAAGCCAAGCCGGGGGGAAACCGGTTCGGATGAGCCTACATGAAAAAGCTCCCAAATCTCGACTTTCACGTGAGTTTCGGCTAGATCACTGAGATTCGGGATCAACATTGAGGCGCATCCGCTTAATTCAGTGATCCCTCAGAAAATGTCAATCACCGCCTTTCGCCCGATTCCGTGGTTGTAGGCACGGCGACCAATCTGCATCCCTTTCTGTACGAGATGATCGTTTCGGGGTGATTCCAGAACCGTTGCTCATGCGGTCTGAGTCCGTAAACTACTTCCGTGCACCTCGAACTCGTAGACCATCGACTGCGTCAGCAGCTCGTCCAGACTCGCTTGCCGTTCAAGTTTGGCGTGCAAGTGCTTCGAAAGGTCGCGCTCGCCGAGCTCCACATCACCGTGGCGACGGCCGATGGATCTCGCGTTATTGGACGATCTTCTGATCTGCTGGTCCCCAAGTGGTTTGAGAAAAACCCCGAGACCACCCCCGAAGCCGACTCCGCCGCATTGGCAAAGAGCGTCCAGACCGCAGTCGAGGTCGCCGAAATGGCAACCCGCACCGCCGGGGCACACCCCGTCTTTGATATCGCAGAGATCGCCCGCATCGAGCTGGTCGGCAGCCGAAACCATTCGGATGCCGATGTCTTGGTTCGAGGCTTCGGGGTGGCGATGCTTGAGCGGGCCTTGATCGACGCCGCCTGCCGACTGGCCGGTCTCTCGTTCGACGAAGCGCTGCGACAAGATCTATTTGGATTCAGCGCATCGCGGCTGATCCCAGAGGTGGGCGACTGGTCACCGTCGTCTCTTCCCGCCCCCGCGACCTCGATGGCGGTTCGCCATACCGTCGGAATGCTGGATCCCTTGACGGTGGGCGAAATCAGGGCGGACGAGCGGATCGACGATGGACTGCCACAAGCCCTTGAAGAAGACATCGCGGTGTACGGAGTCAAACGCTTCAAGGTAAAGATCGGCGGCGATCATGCGGCGAACCTCGCCCGTCTGCGTGCGGTCGCCGCGGTGGTCTCCGAAATGGTCGGACCCGATGCAATCTTCACCCTCGACGGCAACGAACAATGCGCCGATCTCGAAGGCCTCGCCGGCCTGCTGGAAGATCTCCAGCGCGATCCCGCGACCTCGCCGATGATCGCCCGCCTCGCCCTGATCGAACAGCCCCTTCCGCGACACGAGACGTTCGAAGAATCGCAGAGGCCCGGCCTCGCACGCCTCAGCCGGATCGCACCGGTGATCATCGACGAGGCGGACACGGATCGCGATGCGTTTCGTCGCGCGATCGATCTCGGATACGCGGGTGTGAGCGTCAAGGCGTGCAAGGGCGTCTTCCGTGCCATCGCCAATCGTGGATTGCTCGAACATCGCCGAGCCGCCGGCGCCGTCGGCCTCTTCCAGAGCGGGGAGGATCTCACCAACCTCGGCAGCATCCCCCTTCAGCAGGACCTCTGTCTCCAAGCCCAACTCGGCGTGGCGGACGTGGAACGAAACGGGCATCACTACTTTCGCGGGCTCGATCACCTCGCTCCCAAGACCAGCCTGCGATTGAGTCGAGAACTTCCCCACCTTTACGCGCCAGATTCCGAAGGTCGCGTTCGGCTTCGAATCGAGGGAGGCCGGCTTCGGCTCGATGGATTGGTCGATGGGACCGGCTTCGGTGGACCGCTGGGTTCGCTGGCTTGCCACGAGGATGCCGACTGATTCTCGAACTCGAGCGCGATAAGAAATCAGGAAGTTGCGACGGCCCAACGGCCAGGGTCTCAGCACGAACCGCTGGTTTCCGTTTCAATGACCAAGGAGTCCTCGGCCGATCCGGTCCCATGACCCCACTCGTGGAAAAGCAGACATGGAATTCACGCCTCCCGGCCGATTCAAATCAACCGAACAGTTCCGCGAGCACTGGACGTCCCTCGATCCGA
>CALFOM010000234.1 GCA_937919685.1 uncultured Phycisphaera sp. | reverse complement strand
CTTCTTCTTCTTCTTCTTCTTCTTCTTCTTCTTCTTCTTCTTCTTCTTCTGGCGAATCCTCATCTGCAGGCCGAGGCTCTCCAAGCAGAAAGAGCCAGAAAGACCAGAGTCCGAGCGCGAGTGCGACGGCCGTGGCGCCGATCAGAATCCAGCCGGGCCATCCATCCTGCACCCAGGTCGTGATGCCACCGCCCGCGAATCCAAACATGGCGAGCATGGCGGTGAGCACCGCGTAGCCTCGCGCTCGACGATTCCCCGCTCCGATTCTCCCGATCATCCCGATCATCCCGATCATCATCGCGACGGCGAGGCCGCCGGCGAGGAATCCAAGGCTGCGGAGGAGAAAGCGTTCGGGTCGGACCGTGGTCGAGGCGTCCGCCGGTGTGGAGGGGGCGGCAATCGACGTTTCGTCGGCGGCGAGTCCGCTTAATCGTTCGTCGGGCGAGAGCCCGCAGAACACGGTCAGGAGGATCAACACGGTCGCCGTGGTGGTCAGGCAGAGAAAGCGGGATCGAAGCATCGGTCAGCGCTCCTTCTCTCGGAACTATCGGCTCATGCGGCGATCGAACTTTGCGATCCGCCTTCCGACCCGAGCGTTCGTTGTCTTGGAGACTTGGCCTGGGGATTTTTTCTTGGTCCCGGGAGATCGACCCAATAGTGTGAAGTGGCACCTCGGAGGAGTCTGGCATGGACGGTTGGGCTTCCATTCCACGTCGCGTGGCGCGGCGAATCCGAGGGACTCGCCGAGATTATCTCCATCATTTCCGTGCGATTCACGGTCGCGCGCCGATCCTCGACGATCCGGTGGAGGCCATCGACAAGATGGCCTCTCTGGTGCGCTGTGCCGATCTCTCGTCGATCCGCCATCTGGCGGACAAGTACGAAGTTCGAGATTTCTACCGCCGACGAATCGGCGAGTCGTGTCTCGCACCGCTCCTCGGCGTTCACGATTGCTTCGTCGACATCGATCGGTCGTCCCTTCCGAATTCTTTCGTCATCAAGTGCACACACGGCTGTCGCGGGAACGTCCGCGTGCCGGATCGCGACGCGGCGGACTGGAAGGCAATCGGTCGGCAACTCGAGTCCTGGCTGGGCGGACCGGGCGGGGGTGTCGAGGACGTCAAGATCTTCGTCGACCGGGGGAAGCCGATCGGAGGCATCGTGCACACCGCGGACGAGCCTGCGATCTTCACCGGCTACGACGCGCAGGGCGCCGTGCTGATTCCTCGAACGGTCGAGGGTGGAGATCCGCCTCCGCCGGAACGCTTCGGCGACTGTCTCGATCTCGCGGCGACGTTGGGGCGAGGACTTCCCGCGGTTCGGGTCGACTTCCTCCTGCTCGACGGGCGGATTGACGCGGGGGAGATGACGTTCCTCACCGGGGCCGGCCTTCACGCGAGCCTGCCGGGACCGACCTACGTCGGCACGTTTGATCTGCGGGAGTTCGACCGTCGGCCGATTCTCCGCGAAGGCTGAGGGGAATCTTCGGGAGGCATCCCCTCAGTCGATGAGGCCAGGTGCAAAGCCGCGTCGCATCGCGTTCTCGGTGATGCACCGAAGTTCGACGAAGTGCATCAAGTACTCATGCCCCCCGGCCTTGGTGCCGACCCCTGACAAACCAAAGCCACCGAACGGCTGCCGTCCGACCAGGGCGCCGGTGATCCCGCGGTTGAGGTACAGGTTGCCGACGCGATAGTCGCGGCGGGCTTGGTCGAGGTGACTGGGTTTGCGGCTGAAGACGCCGCCGGTCAGCTTGTATCGCGTGGAATTCGCGAGCGCGAGGGCCGCATCGAAGTCCTTCACCTTCATGACCGCGAGTAGCGGACCGAAGACCTCCTCGTTGGCCAGGCGGTGATGCGGTTCGATGCCGCTGATCACGGTAGGGCTGGCGTAAGGAAGGCCGACTTCGGCTTCGAGGCCCGCGGGGATCGGCAAGGAGATCTCGAGCCGTCCTTCCTGCGAGCCGATTTCGATGTACTTCTCAACCTTGCGCTTTGCGTCTAGGTCGATCACCGGGCCGACGTCGGTGCCCGGCAGGAGTGGGTTTCCGACGACGAGGGTGCGGGTCGATTCGATCAGACGCTCGAGGAATACGTCGTGGGCCGTCTCCACGACGATCGCACGGCTGCAGGCCGAGCACTTCTGACCGCTGAAACCGAACGCCGAATGCCGAACGCCGAGAACTGCTTCGTCGAGGTCGGCGCTGGCGTCGATGATCGTGGCGTTCTTGCCACCCATCTCGCAGATGACCTTCTTCACATGATGTTGGTCGTCTGGGGTGACGCCCGCCGCTTGCAGAATGTCTAAGCCGACGGCCATGGATCCGGTGAAGGCGATGATCGCGGTCCGGACGTCACGAACCAGCGTGGCACCCACCGTCTCACCGGGACCGGGGAGGAAGACACAGGCATCCGCGGGGCAGCCGGCTTCCATCAGGATGTCGTGGAGGATCCGGGCGATGCCCGGCGTCTGCTCGGCAGGCTTGACCACACACGTGTTGCCACAAACCAACGCGGCCGCGGTCATGCCGGCACAGATGGCGAGTGGGAAGTTCCACGGGCTGATGACCACGGCAACCCCGCGAGGCTGATGGACGATCTCGTCGATCTCACCGACGAAACGACCGAGTCGTCTCGGTTCGAACAAGCCGACCGCTTCACGGGCGTAGAACTCAAGGAAATCGATCGACTCGCAAACATCCGCGTCGGCTTCGACCCAAGGTTTTCCGCTTTCCTTGATGATCACGCCACTGAGTTCGTCGCGGCGTCGCCGCATGATGGCGGCCGCTCTGACCAAGACCGCAGATCGATCCCGGACGGGTGTGTCTCGCCATGCGGGGAAGGCGGCGTGGGCCCGGTCAATCGCGGCCACGGCGTCTGGGGCAGTTCCGTCGTTGGCGATTGCGGGAACCTTCGCGGCGGCGATTGATCTGGCGAACGCTTCTCGTTGGTCGCGCGACGAGAAGTCCCGCATCGGTTCGGTGAAGAACGGACGGCCATCTCCGACGTCGGGATCTTGCGAGGAGAGCTGGTGTCTCTCCGCCGCTCCACGGATCCGTTCGATTCCGGGATCCCGTTCGAACTCCCGATGTGGAGACGCCAGGAGCGTCGCGACGTCGGCTTTGTCCATGAATCCGGCGCGAAGCCACGACTCGTTGGAGGTATTTTCAAGGAGCCGACGAACAAGATACGCCATGCCGGGAATCATCTCGCCAACCGGGACGTATTCGCGGACTCGGAATCCCATCTCGCTTGCCGCCTGCTTCAACTCCGGCGCCATGCCGTAGAGCATCTGAATCTCGAGGGCGGATTTCGGCAGACCGGCCTTCTCGAGCTCGGCAATCGCTGCTCCGATCGATCTCGCATTGTGGCTACCCAGCGCGAGTTTTACGCCGCCTTCTTCGGTGGTCTTCGGCGTCGAGTGAATGAACGCTCGGGCCATCCGTTCGAAGCAGGCATCCGAATCGGACTTTCGACTCCAGACCGGGACGGGCCAACCCATCTCTTCGGCGCGGATCGTCTCGTAATCCCAATACGCGCCTTTGACGAGGCGGATCGTGACCTGTCGTCCGGTCCGCTTCGACCACTCGATAATCCGAGCCGCATCGTCGTCCCCGGAACGCAAATAGGCCTGCATCGCGAGGCCGGCGTGAAAATCGATCTCCTCGCAGCACCGCATGAACAACTCGAGCGTCAGGTCCTTGAGCGCAAACTGCTCCATGTCGAAATTGACCAGGACGCCCTTCTCCTTCGCCTTCAGGAGCAGGGGGCGGAGCGCCTCGACGAGACCGTCGATCGAACCAGCGGTGTCGATGGGATCGGTCTTGGCGTAGAGGGAACTGATCTTGATCGAGACGTTGGTTCGCGGCACGGGCCCGAGGTGGTCTCGTTCGAGTTCTTCATTCTCTGGCCAGCCGTTGACCGCGTCGGGGAGATTCTCAATCAGGTCCATGTACTTGGCGCAGTAGTCCGCGGCTTCGACATCGGAGACACAGGCTTCACCCAGAAGATCGACGCTGAATGCAAGCCCTCGTTTCCAGAGTTTTTCAAGCGTCGGCAGGGCGTCGGCCGCATCGGTACCCGCAATGAATTTCTCGGCCATGCCGGTGATCTGCTTCGCCATCGTCCGGGCGAACATCGACTTTGCGACGCCGCCTGCCTTGATCGCCAGATCCATTCCGGGCGGCGGGGTGACTCCGGGCTGTGAGAGATAGTCGACCAGATGGTCATGGATCTGGTCCGGGGTGCGGAGCATCGGGAAGGCGTCGACGAAGCGGAACAGCTGGACCTTGAAGGCCTCATCTTGCATTGCCCATTCCATCAACTTGTCGGACCAGAATGCGGCATTGAGTACGCCGACCTTGCCCCCACGGGCAAGGTCGAGAAACTCGGTCCCAACTTCGATGATCCGTCGTTCGACGACGGGATCGTTCGGCGGCAGGGTTCGTCCCGCGTCGGGGGTCGCGTTGACCGTGGAAGTGGTCTCGTTCCGAGGGGTCGGGCTCGGCCGGGTTTTGGGTTTGAAGAAGAAGGCCATTCGTCGACATCTCCGCAGATCCGGAGAGACCGGAATCAAGGTCGGGGATTGTAGCGGGGCGGCCAATAGAACTGCGGCTTTTAGGGGCGTTCCGAGGAGGGGCAGGATGGAGATATCCGCGGGTCAGGCCTTGGCGTGGAATTGCCGAAGAACCTGATCGTAGACCTGTCCGCACCGGGTGGCGGCCCCGTCCCAAGTGAGGGCTCGAATCTCAAACTGGCCGTTGTCCCGGAGGGCCTTGCGAAGCGGCGGATGACGCAACACCGCGACGATTTTATTAGCCATCTCCTCAACGTCCCAGAAGTCGACCTTGAGGGCGTGGGTGAGAACTTCGCTGACTCCGCTGGACTTCGAAATCAGTGCCGGCACGTCATGGCTCATGGCCTCGAGGGGGGCGATGCCAAAGGGCTCGCTCACGCTGGGCATCACGTAGAGATCCGCCAAGGCAAAGACCCGCTTGATGTCACCGCCGCGAAGAAAACCAGTGAAGAGCACCTTGTGCCCGATGCCCATTTCTGCGGCCATCTCGATCATCATCGACGCCAGATCGCCGCTCCCCGCGACCACGAACTTGACGTCTTCCATCACATCGAGCACCCGCTTCGCGGCCTGTACGAAGTACTCCGGCCCTTTCTGCATGGTGATTCTTCCGAAGAAGAGGACGATCTTGTCCTTGGAGGTAATCGGCTTCACGCCCTTTGCCGCCAAGTCTAATTCGACGCCGTTGTAGACGACGTCGACTTTCGATGGCTGGATTCCGTAACGGGCGACGCAGAGGTTCTTGGTGAGTTGGCTGACCGCGATGACCTGCATCGCGCCGTGCATTCCGCGACGCTCGATGTTGTAGACGGCCTGATTGACGTGTTCGCCGGAACGATCAAACTCGGTCGAGTGCACGTGGACCACCAGCGGCTTGCCAGTGAGCTGCGCGACTGCCAGGCCAGCGGGGTAGGTCAGCCAGTCGTGGGCATGTACCACGTCGAACTTGGTCCGCTTGGCGACTTCAAGACAGAACTTCGCGTAGGCGTGAGCCTGTCCGATCAGGTCGCCGCCGTAATCGGCGGAGTTGCTGTTTCGCGCGGCCATGTCGGCCTCTTCCGGATCGCGCTCGGGAATCGCGTTTCGAAGCGCCATCGACTCGGTCATCGTGGTCACATCTCCGAAGGCGCCTGCTTCGATCAGCTTTTCCAGTCGACTTTCATCCAGATTGTATTCTTCGAGCACCCGTCTCCAGGTGCTTTCCTGCTCCCGGTACACGGACTGGACCTCGATCGGAAGATCGATAAAACGCGTGTGCTTGAACTGTTCGCGGAGTTCACGAACGACCTCCACAAGCCGCTGTTCGGGCCTGAGGGTGACGGTTCGAGAAACGGTCGTGGTGGTTCCTTCCGCCCGAGGCTGGTACTCGGGGAGTGTGTCGCCCATGCTGCTCGCAGGACTCACCAGTTCGACATGGGCCGCGTCCTCCGCATCGCCCGGAACGCTCTTCGGGAGGACGAATGTCGTCTCCATGCCGGCGCGGTCCATCGCCCGGGTCAGCCCATGACAGGCCGTCCCGAGGCCGCCCGTGATGAAGGGCGGGAATTCCCAGCCCAGCATGAGGACGCGGGTTGCCATCAGACTGTGGCCGATCGAACGAAGCGTTCTCGCACGTGGCGCAGGATGCCGGGATGACGGGCGTCATTCATCTTTGGTCTCTCCTGCGACATCCCCAAGTTCGCGGAAGGTCGCCTCGTAGGCGAGGAGCCAAGTTCCGCCGACTTCGGTCGGGTCGCCGCCGGCTGGTACGTCATTCTCAAAGGTGTAGAGAAGGTCGTCGCTCCGAAAGTGACGGAGGGTTGTCACTGGAATCTCGTCGATCGGCCATTCCAATTCGTCGAGAGACTCCTCGAGGAGTTCTTCCAATGAATCGCTCGAGTGGTAGAGATCGGCTTCAACCGATTCGCTCAGCCAGCGGTCGGGGGTCTCGAATCGGACGGTCAGGCCCGCGTCGGAACGGGTGAGAATATAGAAGGCATCGCCTTCGACATCACGAGCTTGGCATCGGATCCCGTCATCTTGAGAGTCCACCGAGGCGAACTTTCCTGAAGCGGTCATACGGTCAACGAGGGCATCGATTCGGAGTGCGGTGGTCACGGGTTCTCTGATCCAGGATCGAAGTCGGGAATTTGTCAGCCGCCCTACCGACGGGTCCTGAGAATCATACATCCCGACCGAACTTTCGGCGGAGTTGCCCTTTCCCTCAGAAATCGCCCGTACGATGTCCACGTGCAAGATCAAGAACGATGGACGACAGGACGACTTCGCAACTGGATCAGGACTCGCCTCGAGGAGAGAGGGGTGGACTCTCCGGCGGTCTGTGCAGACATGCTTCTCGCGGCCGCGATCGGGGCTGAGCGACTTCGTCTCTATATGGAGCCGGAACGTCTGGCCAGCGACGAGGAGCGGGCGACGCTACGGGGGTGGGTCACGAGGGCCTCGAATCACGAGCCGGTCCAGTATCTGGTGGGTGAAGCCTGGTTTCATCAGGCCCGGATCGAAGTCAATTCCAGCACCATGATCCCGCGGCCGGCGACGGAAACCCTCGTCGAAGTGGGGCATCAACGACTCCCTACGACGTCGGGTTCAGTCCGAATCCTTGATCTTTGCACCGGAACCGGATGTGTTTCGATCGCACTGCTGAACCTCATCAATCGTCCCTATCGAGCGGCGGCTCGAATGCACGAGGCCGAGGCGGCTGCTCGGGCTGATCTGGGCCGGCTCTCGTCGGCGCTCAGTGCGGGAGGCGGGCCTGCTGCCGGCGGCAAGGTGATTCTGGAGATTGAGGACGAATTTGAGGACGAATTCGAGGGGGAAGACGAGGATCAAGTCGAGGACCAAGTCGAG
>CALFOM010000233.1 GCA_937919685.1 uncultured Phycisphaera sp. | reverse complement strand
CTTGCCAACGATCATGTCTCCGCCTGGAGTTCGACGGCGAAGTGGTCGGTGGTCAGCACACTTCGAATCGAGGACGACGCCTGGCATCACGTCGCGGTGAGCGTCGATCTCCTCGGACGTCGGGTTCGATTCGTACTGGACGATCGGATCGAGGACGTGGAGATCGGGGAGCGTGCGTTCCCGGCGGGCGAAGGGCCGCTGCGGATCGGTTGCCACGTCAACGCGAGCGGAACCCTCAACCAGTTCCTTCGCGGCTCGATCGACGAGCTTCGCATCCTGGCCGGGCACGCGAGGCCGGACCGGTTGCTTGATTTCCCGTACCTCCCCGTGTCGATCGACGAGAACGGCGACTCGGTTCCCGACGAGTGCCTGCCCGACTGCCCGGGCGACTTCGACGGATCCGGCATCGTGGGAGGCGAGGACCTCGGCGAACTGCTCGGGCAGTTCGGACTCACCGGAAAGGGACTCGCCGCCGATCTGAACGGCGACGGAATCGTGGACGGCGCGGATCTCGGACTGCTCTTCAGTCTCTGGGGACCGTGCGACTGATCCCGCTCCTCGGTCCGAGTGCCGTGTACCGCCTCCGATTCCGACGACGAAGGTCGCGCTTCACGCCACGACCCACTCCTCCCTCCAAGCGACGCCGCTTCGACGCCACGGAGCCTCGGCAGCGGCACTGCGCCGCTTACGACTCCACGTCCACGGACGGACCACCCGGCGTGGCCGGCGTGCCGGACTCGCTGTAGATCCGCAGTTGATCGAGTTCCTTGCGCGTCGTTTCGGTGCCTGACTTCCGCATCAGCGGTGTGAGCAGCATCAGCAACAGCCACTAGATTCCCTTGCCTCGGGATCTTGAGTACTGGGTGATCCGGGTTCGACCGTCGGCCAGGGACTCGAGTTCGTAGACGACCTCGAGGTCGAAGGCCGGGCCCCGCAGCAGGATCGCGGACCGCCTGGGCGGATCGTACTCCACCACCTCGCCCTCGAACTCCATGCGATGCCCCCGATCCTCGGTGACCGTCCGAAACCTGGTGCCCACGCCACCATCCGGCGCGACGTGGATCGGTTCATCCTCGACGACGATGGAACTCCAGACGGCGACGTGGTCCGTGGCGAGAACGAAGACGTCTTCGATGGGACGTTGGATGTCCACGCTGACGCCGCTCCTCACGAGCATCCGCCCGATCGAAGGGAGACGTCGCACCTCGGGGTTCGGCGCTTTGGAAGGCGGATCGCTCCGACCGGCGTCACGGGCAGGGACCCCAGGCCGACAGGACGCCGGCGAGGTCCGCGCCATCCACCAGACCGTCCCCGTCGAGATCGCCAAGGAGATCCGGGCCCTTCGATCCGAAGTCCGCGAGCACGAGCGCCAGATCTCCGCCGGCGACCAGACCGTCCTCATCGAGGTCGCCGAAGCAGCTCGCCGAATCGTCCTGGGTCTCGTAGCACCCCATGTCGATGGCGACCCCGATGATCCTCTGATTTCCATCGAGGTCGGTGGTGCCGGGCGTCGACGCGAAGTCATCGCCGGTGTCGATGCACGGCGACCCCTTCGCGAGACGGAAGTCGTCCGTCTCGACGGAGACGAACTGCGGGTCGAAGGCGATGTTCTCCTCTCCGGCGTATCCCCCCTCGACGCAGGTGAAGGAGACGTCCGCCAGACCGGAGTCCGTGAGGTGGATCTGGCCGTCGCCGTCGCTCGCCTCGTTGCCCCAGACGATGCAGTTGACGATCTCGACCGGACCGTTGGAGACCTCGATGAAGACCCCGCCTCCGCGGCCCTCGAACGGCCCGGCGACGTTTCCATACACCGTGTTGTTGATCAGCGTGCCGCCGGTCCGGACGTAGATGCCGGCACCGTCCCGACCGGTGTTGCCGACCACGAGGTTCCCCTCGATCAACGCACTGTCCGCGAAGGCGAGGTAGATCCCGCCGCCCACGCCATTCTGGGTGGTGAAACCGTTCGCCGCGATCACGTTGTTTCGAATCACGGTGCGGACCTCGTCGTCGTAGTCGTCGACGATCGACACGCCCGCCCCCTGATCGGCGGAGGAGATGTTCCCTCGAATGAGGTTCCCTTCGATCAGGACGGGCGAGCCGTACGCGAGGACGCCCCCGGCGAACGAACCGCTCGTGTTGTCCACGATCTCGCAGTTCCGGATCGTGGCGTATCCGGGAGACTGGGTGGTGATGCGGATCGCCGCGCCTCCGCCGGATCCGTCGTTGTTCCTGACGATGCAGGATTCGATCACCGGACTCGAGACCCCGTTGATCAGGATCGCGGTACCGTCGACCCCGGACACGGCGTCCTCGATGATGCAGTTGATCACCAACGGCGAGGCGTCGTCGATCAGGATTCCGGTCTCCCCCGACCGACGGATCGTGAAGCCGTCCACCACGGTCGTCCCGCCGGCGCTTCCCTGGATCCAGAAGGCGGTGGTGTTCGAGAAGCCGAGATCGATGATGGTCGCGGCCGGACCATCGCTGCTTCGAATCACGAGATCCTTGCCGAAGTTGTCGACTCGCTCGGTCCAGGTGCCCGGTCCCACCACGATCTCGGACCCGCTGGCCACGATCGCCGCCGCCTGCGCAATCGAGTCGAAATCGCCGGGTACCAGGAAGATTCCCGGAATTCCGCATTCATCCGGAACGCCGTCGCCGTCGACGTCGACGGAAGTTCCGTTCGCGATGTCACAGACGTCGTCGACATCGTTGCGATTGCAGTCGGTGAAGGGGATGGCTGATTCGTCGTCGACCGCACGCACCACCCAGTTTCCCGCGATGAACATCTCGATGAGATTCAACTCGACGACCTCCTCCATCAGGTCGTCCGGATCGATGGGCCCGTTCCGACCGATGATCCAGCTCCGGCCGAAGGTGTGCGGCGCATCGATGTCGAGGGTGGCCGGGAACTCGTCGATCGAACTCGCGATCACGCCGACGAAGAACGGCGTGCCCGGCGGGCCGATGGTGACCGCCCGCGGAAAATCGAAGGTCAGCAGCGCCACCTCGTCGACCACCAGATCCTCGATTCCCGCGATGACGGTCGAGTCGTCCGGGATGCCGTTGCCGTCGGGATCGGTCCAGAGGTAGAGCCCGAAGGGGTCACCGATCTGACTGGCCGGCATGAGGACCTCGATGCCGGTGACCGACTCGTGGCCCTCCTCGACGAACATGAGGTTCATCCACGCGGTGTGCGTCCCGTCGGAGTCGACCAGCCCCTCGCTCTCGCCGTCATCGAGCACGTAGCGGAACGCATCGATCTGACAGGTGTCGATCGTGCCGTCGAGATTGCAGTCGAGATCCGGTCGATCGGCCAGTTCGCACGAGTCGAGCACGGCATTGCGATTGCAGTCGACCGCGGGGTCGATGGTGATGTCGAGTTCGTCGGCGACTCCATTCCCGTCGCAATCGGTCGCGGCGCCGGTGAGCAGGCGGGATTCCTCGAGGAAGATCGGGGAGATTCGGACCTCGTCGATCACGCCGCGAAGGAACTCGATGTAGTCGTTGCTCGCATTGCGTCGACCGCCGATCTCGAGCGGTCCACCCTCCTGGTACTGGGGATAGTTCTGCTTGACGAGCGGCACCTCCTCGTACGCCTCGTCGACTCCGAATCGGAGCATCTGCCGCGATGCGTCGTACGCGACGCTCACATGATGCCAGTCGAGATCGTTCACCTCGAGACCGCTCACGATCGTCGTCACCGTCGCCCCGTCTCCGCAGCGAAAGACGAGTTCGTTTCCGCTTGATCCGAAATCGCCGGCCTGCACCAGGAACCCGTAGTCCATCTCGACGTCCGAAGCGCTCAGACGCTTCTTGAAGCAAAGGTGCTGGCGCTGGTTCGCCCCCCCGTTCGTGCTCGTCTGCGAGAGCCGGATCCACGCTTCGATCGTGAAGTCGGCGGCACCCATGCGGAGGTTCTCGGCGTCGTCGGAGACGCGGACGACACCCGCGGTCGAGGCGTTCTGCCACTGGGTCGCGAAGGCACCGATGTTGTTGAGTTGCAGGAGCGGGACCTCGGCGACGGCGACGTCGCTGACGATCGTTCCGAAGCCGTTGTGGAGTCCATCGAGTTGATTCGGGCCCGCATCGACCGCGGTCAACCCGTTGAAGGTCTCGAACCGCCAGTAGCCCGCGGTCTGGGCGGACGCCAGCGGAGCCAGCAACAAGGATCCGAGGATTGCGGCCAGCAGCTTTATGAGTGCGTCTCCAGGTTGACTCCGCGATGCGGCTCGTCCGCTCGTCGATTTTATCACAGGATGATTCGATCGCCAAGGAAATTTCCGCATCGTCGCACGGACGTTCGTGACGCCCCTGCGGGCCCGCGAATCGGACATGCTTTTCCGGACGTCCCGGATCCGCCCGCGAAGTTCAGGCGTGCCGCATCAACCGCCGACCGTGACGAAAGCCGTGATCGGGCACGGCGTCGACCCCGATTCCGGCGATCATGCCGCGATACGAGGCGGACGCCGCGGATAAGAGATGGTTGTTCGTCAGCCCGAGGTCGAGCCCCTCCGATTCCGTGTCCGAACCCGACGGCACCAATTCTTGACTCGATCCAGAATTCGGGCTACAACCTCCCGTATGCCTTCGGACTCCAAGGAGCTTCTTCGCCATCATGGCCTCCAGGTGACCACCCAACGCGTGGCGATCCTCGAGGCCGTCGAGGCCGACCCGCACTGCACCGCCGATGCGGTCGAGACCGCGGCGACCGAACGACTCGGTTCAATCTCGCATCAGGCCGTCTACGACGGACTGGCCGCACTGGTGGATGGCGGCCTCCTCCGGCGAATCCAACCCTCCGGTTCCCCCGCCCGTTTCGAGATGCAGACCGGCGACAACCACCATCACCTCGTCTGCCGTTCCTGTGGTCGCATGGTCGATGCCGATTGCGCGACCGGACACGCACCCTGCCTCGAACCGGCGGACGCCGCCGGCTACGAGGTGGACGAAGCCGAAGTCGTCTTCTGGGGACAATGCCCCGACTGCCGCGTCTCCACTTGAATGCATCCACGTCCTCGCAACGACTCGATTCCCCAGCCATTCACACCACGTCACACCAAATCCGATCTCTCCCGAAGGAAGACCATGTCCGAGACCACGACGAACTGCCCATTCCTCGCCACCACCAGTGCGACCCAGGGTCGCCGCACGAATCGCGACTGGTGGCCCAACCAGCTTGATCTCTCGATCCTCCATCAGCACTCCGAGAAGTCGGACCCGATGGATCCGGACTTCGATTACGCCGCGGCCTTCGCGACGCTCGATCTCGAGGCGGTGAAGAAGGATCTCGTGACGCTGATGACCGATTCGAAGCCGTGGTGGCCGGCTGACTACGGTCACTACGGACCGTTCTTCGTCCGCATGGCCTGGCACGCCGCCGGCACCTACCGCATCCACGACGGCCGCGGTGGTGCGGGCTCCGGCGACCAGCGATTCGCCCCGCTCAACAGCTGGCCCGACAACGTCAACCTCGACAAGGCCCGTCGCCTGCTCTGGCCGATCAAACAAAAATACGGCCGCTCGCTCTCGTGGGCGGACCTCTTCGTCCTGACCGGAAACACCGCCATCGAGTCGATGGGATTGAAGCCCTTCGGTTTCGGCGGTGGCCGCGCCGACGTCTGGGAACCGGATGCCGACATCGACTGGGGCCCGGAGGCCGAATGGCTCGGTGACGAGCGCTACTCCGGCGACCGCGTGCTGACCAGTCCGCTCGGCGCCGTGCAGATGGGCCTCATCTACGTCAACCCCGAAGGCCCGAACGGCAATCCCGACCCGATGGCCTCGGCCCGCGACATCCGCGAGACCTTCGCCCGCATGGCGATGAACGACGAAGAGACCGTCGCCCTCGTCGCCGGCGGACACACCTTCGGCAAGGCCCATGGCGCCGCCCCCGACTCCGAGTACCTGGCCCGCGAGCCCGAGGGTGCGCCCATCGAGCAGATGGGCCTCGGCTGGAAGAACTCCTTCGGCACCGGGGTCGGCGACGACACGATCTCCTCCGGCCTCGAGGGCGCCTGGACGCCCACGCCCATCGAGTGGGACAACAGCTACTTCGACACCCTCTTCGGCTACGAATGGAAACTGACCGAGAGTCCCGCGGGCTGCAAGCAGTGGACGCCCACGGATGCGTCCGCGTCCACCACGGTCCCCGACGCCCACGACGCGACGAAGACCCACGCCCCGATGATGCTCACCACCGACATCGCGCTCCGGACCGATCCGATCTACGAGCCGATCTCCCGTCGCTTCCACGAGAACCCTCAGGCGTTCGCCGACGCGTTCGCCCGAGCGTGGTTCAAGCTCACCCACCGCGACATGGGACCGCGAGACCGTTACCTCGGAC
>CALFOM010000232.1 GCA_937919685.1 uncultured Phycisphaera sp. | reverse complement strand
GGGGCGATAGCATGAGTGGCCGATGATGTGACGTACCGCGACGTCGAATCCGACACCTTTGATCGATAACCATTCGTGAGCACCGGAGCGTACCGATGAGTGATCAGCAAGGAATCGAATCCACCCTCCGAGAGACTCGGGTCTTCACCCCTCCCGCAGATTTCGCCGAGAAGAACGGCGGCGCCTGGATCACGTCCATGGACGATTACCACGTCCAGTGGCGACGTTCGATCGAGGAGCCCGAGGCGTTCTGGGGGGAAGTCGCCCGCGAGCATCGCTGGACGAAACCTTTCACCCGCGTGCTCGACTGGAACTGCCCCGACGCTCGCTGGTTCGCCGACGGCACAACGAACCTCTGCGACAACTGCGTCGATCGGCACGTGGACGAAGGCCACGGGGATGAGACAGCGATCATCTGGGAAGGCGAACCGATCGGCGAGGACGGACCCGAAATCCTGCGACTGAGCTACCGAGACCTCCAGCGCGAGACCGCCCGGTTCGGAAATGCGTTGAAGTCGCTGGGAGTGAGTAAGGGCGACATCGTGACCATCTACATGGGCATGGTTCCCGAAGTTGCGATCGCCATGCTTGCGTGCGCCAGAATCGGCGCGGCGCACTCCGTGATTTTCGGCGGATTCTCTGCCGCCGCAATCATCGATCGGGTGAACGACGCGGACAGCAAGGTCATTCTCACCTGCGACGGCGCCTGGCGTCGCGGCAGCGTCGTCCCACTGAAAGCAAACGTGGACGAAGCCTGCGTCTCGCTCCCGGGCGTCGAACACGTCGTTGTGCTCCGGCGATGCGAAAACGATGTCGCAACCGTGGAGGGAAGAGACCACGACTGGAACGGATTAATCGCAACCCAGAGCGAAGACTGCCCATGTGAAGCGATGAACGCCGAGGATCTCCTGTTCCTGCTCTACACGTCGGGTTCGACAGGCAAGCCCAAGGGCATCGTCCACACCACCGGCGGGTACATGGTCCATACAAGCCTGACCGCGCGGAACACCTTCAACCTCAAGCCCGATCAGGGTCAGGTCTATTGGTGCACCGCCGACGTCGGTTGGATCACCGGCCACTCGTACATCCTCTACGGGATTCTCCCAAACCGCGTCACCAGCCTGATGTACGAGGGAGCGCCCAACGCGCCCGACGAAGCTCGCTTCTGGGACATCGTGGAACGCCACAAAGTCTCGCATTTCTATACCGCTCCCACCGCGATCCGAGCCTTCATGAAATGGGGCGACGAACACCCCCGAAAGCACGATCTCTCAAGCCTCAGAGTGCTCGGCACCGTCGGCGAGCCGATCAATCCAGAGGCTTGGATCTGGTACCACGAGAAGATCGGCGGAACACGTTGCCCCATCGTCGACACTTGGTGGCAGACCGAGACCGGTGGCCACATGATCTCGCCCCAGCCCGCCGCGACCCCCACCGTCCCAGGCTCTTGCACGCTTCCGGTCCTTGGCGTCGATGCCGCGATTGTCGATGAAGCCGGCCAAGAACTCCCGAACGGTCAAGGCGGACTTCTGGTGATTCGGAAGCCCTGGCCTGGCATGCTGCGTGGGATCCATGGTGATCGGCAACGCTATCTCGATACCTACTGGTCCAGAGTGAATGGGATGTACACCGCCGGTGACGCCGCAAAGCGGGACGAGAAAGGTTTCTTCTGGATCATGGGTCGCATCGACGACGTCATCAACGTCTCAGGACATCGGCTTGGCACCATGGAAATCGAGAGCGCGCTCGTCGCTCACGAAACCGTCGTGGAGGCCGCGGTCGTCGGTTTTCCCCACGATATCAAGGGCACCGGAATCGCCGCCTTCGTCACGCTCGCCACCGGAGTCGAACCATCCGACGAACACGTCGAAGTTCTTCGCGCTCACACTGGCAAGGAAATTGGGGCGATCGCCAAGCCGGACATGATCCAGTTTACAAATGCGTTGCCAAAGACCCGAAGTGGCAAGATCATGAGACGTCTGCTTCGGGATATCGCCGCGGGCCGCGAGTCGAATCAAGACACCTCGACGCTGGAGGACATCTCGGTACTCGCGAAACTACGCGGGCCGGAGGACGAGGAATAGCGACTCTTCGGGTTTACTTTCCCCAAGGACGAGCGACGAGCAACACGCCGACGACCACCAGTGCCAGCCCGGCCAGCCGCGTTCCGTCGATCTTGATTGCCGAGTAGCCAGGAAAACCTGAGATATCGCAAGCCAGACTTCCTGCGGCCATTCCGCCGACGAAGATCGCCACCAACATGCCCGCGCCCAGTTGAGGGGCCGCCGTCAGCTGAATGACCACAATCGATGCCCCGATGATGCCGCCGAAAAATGCCCACCACGGCACGGTGCGAAGGGCCGCGATATTCGGGAGGACACTCCCATTCCGGGCGGCCAACACGACCAGCAAGGTCGTCAGGATGGCCACGTTGACGACGCCATTCACCCAGCCCGCCTGAAACCGATCCCCCACCGCTTTGGCGGTCGTCGCATTAAGCCCTGCCTGAACCGGCTGAAGGAACCCGACGATGAAAACCGCGGCCATGAGCAGAAAACGCATGAGATAACTCCGAGTGGAAACGCCGAGAACGACCGCCGACCGGCGGCAACGCCGACAGTCTCGCATTTCGGTCCTTCGGATGCGGGGGTCGGATGCAGGGGCAGGTCCTGAACAGGCTCGGATCAGGGCCCGATCGGCTCCATGACCCAGTCGGCATCGCTCGCCGCATTCGACCAGCGGCGGAGATCACGAAGTTCGTCGATCGTGGACGTCGAGACGCTTCCGTCGACCGTGGTGACGATCGCGACTTCCTCCGACTCGCTCTGACGATGCCGGGGGCTCACGAATCCGACCGACGCTGGATCAGCCGGGTCGTACTCGTCGGCCCAGAGCGGAAGCGTCCAAGCCGGAGGAAGCACCCGAAAGAACCCCTCGCGAATCGGCCCGGTCGATCCAGGGGTCGACTCGTTCGTCCGGCTGGTGGCAAAGGTGATGAGCCGATCCGGCCGACGCACGCTCGACAATCGGTCGACATAGAACCGACCGAAGGTCTCGAGAAAGATGCCGCTGTATCCACCGAAATTCTCGTCGCCTCCCACGAAGACGCTGTTCATTCCAAACGACGGAAACGCGCTGACCGCATAGAGCGACTCATCGTCAGGAAGCGAGGCAATCTCCGTCGCGTAATCACGATGTGGCCCTGAGTAGAGGGATGCGAGATCATGACCGAGATACGGGGCAAGTCGGAGCGGCCAACGTCGCGCGGCGATCGGCACCGTCTGGGTCGCGATCGACTCGCCATTGGCGTCGACTGCCTCGAACCCGCTCGCGTAGCCCGGGAGAACGGCACCTCGATGATCCATCGCATAGCCGGTCCAGGCGATGCCCAGTGTTCTTGCCGCGGCCATCTCGGATACCCGCTCCGAGGACGTTCGGACCGCGGTCCCGGCATGGATCACCACCGCCATGAGAATGGCCACCGCGGCAATGCCGGTCAGCAACTCGATGATCGTGAAACCACCGCCGCAGGATCCGCCCCGGGAAAGGCGGCACGCAGTCGTCGAGTTCTGGGGAATTCCAGTGTTCATGAGGTCGAGAATCAACAAATCAAGGCGTTCTTTCGAACCGGAACGGACCAGTCTGGGAAGAGTAGACGAAGGATCGAATCGCTGCCCTTCCCAAAGGAGATTCGCTCACTTGTCCGAGAAGTTTCCCCCATTTTGGATTCTGATGGCCGAAATCGCCGCCCAAAAAGGAGATCCGCTCCCAAAATGGAATTTGCGTCAGATCTCTGCAGCCGTCGGCGGGGATCTGCGAATTCTCCATCGCCTTTGGGGAGCCAAACCAACACTCGGCCGGTTCGAGGAGTTTCACTTGCATCGCCCCACCGGTTTACCGACCATCGGTTCCTCGACAGATCCCATCCGCCTTCCCATCCTCCCCACCTTTTGTCTCAAGTCGACTTCAAGCCCATGACTTTCAAGAAGCACACGACACACCATCTCCTCGCGTTCTCGGCACTGCTCGTCACGGTCGTGGCCTCCGGTCAGTCCTTTGAGGTGACTTTCGACGATCCATCAGCGGATCGGTGGAATTATGGATTCAATGCCACTCCCGGCTATCGCCCCGTTGCTTCCGTCTTCGGATACACGGGCGATCTGTACGAATTCGACGATCGCGACGGCCAGATCGTCATCGCATTCGACACCAGCGACCTGATCCCCCCCGGCGCGGGCGTGGATCGTTATCTCGTCGAGTCAGTGACGATCGAATTGATGCTCGCCGATCCACTCGCGGGTGGTTACGACCCCACCGTGGACGACTGGCGGACTCATCTCGCTTCCGACGACCCCTGGTATCTCCCCGACGCCGATCCCGGACGTCCGATCGAACTCTACGCGACCGGATTCCGAAATCGCATCACCGACGCCACCTGGACCGAATCGACCGAATTCAGTCCCGTCGGCCCCTTCGGCGAAGGTGTCCGCAATGCGTTCGCCGCCCAATGCATGCCGGGGGGCGATCTGTTGGACGTCTCGAACTGCATCACCGACGGCTTCACCGCATCACCCCTTGCCGTCGGCATCGCGACCGGATGGTCACCTGGCGAGGAACTTCCCGAAGGTACGTCGCTTCGATTCACGTTCGACGGCTCGGATCCCGACGCCGCAGCCTGGCTCTCCCGGAGTCTTGATGCAGGGAGACTTCTCTTCTCAGTCTCATCTCTCATCGAAGCCGACGAGGAAGGCGGCGACTTCGTTGATCTTTACATGCGAGAGAATCCTCTCGTGCAGGTCGGGGTCAGGCGCGCCGCAACTCTTCAGATCTCCGGTGAGATCTCGACCGGCTGCGACGCCGAAGGCGACTTCGACCACGATTGCATCATCGGCGGCGGCGATCTCGGAATCTTCCTGGCCTTCTGGGGAACGAACAATCCCGAAACCGATTTGAACGCCGACGGCGTGACCAACGGAATCGATCTCGGCATCCTGCTCTCGCTATTTTGATCAGGTGCCGCGAGCGCCGACACCGACCTGTCGACCTGTCGACCTGTCAACCTGATCATCGGCCCTCGGCCCTCGGCCGAACATCCGAGGCCCATCTCTTTTTCTGAAATCAAAACCCCTCGAAACTGAAACGCCCTCGCGGGGCATAAGCCATCGCGAGGACGTTCTGGTGTCTCGTTTCGAGGATTCGCTCGGGCTCAGGCCGCGCCTGTCCGATGCAGGATGCCGACGGCGCGATTCACCGCTGAACGCACCTCATCCGGGTTCATCTTGAGCACGGCCGCCGTCTCGCCAATACTGAGGTTCTCGCCGAAGCGGAGAGCCAGCACGGCGTGATCCTGCGGGTCGAGCGATGCCGCCATCCGTGCCGCACGGCGTCTCAACCCATCGTTGTCGCTGTTCTTTTTGCTAGGCATGACAATGTTCCTTACGACGCAGATCGTGTTGGCGTTCCCCGAAAATTCGGGTGAACTCGAAAAGTCGGATCTTCCGTGATCCAACCGCGTTTTCCGGCTGGTTTCGACTGCGTCCGTGCAGACGAGATCAGAATCCGGCGGCAAGGCGATCATCCGTGATGCGCCATTACCGAAGTGTCCTAAGCCGAGCGTGTTCCTCGCGATCGCTGCGTCCCTGATCACGACGTTGAAGAACATCGACATAAGTCTGCCCGCGACGCGATCTTTCAGTGCTTAGGAGCCATAGGGGGGAAGTACCCCAGCGCCATAGGCGTGAGGGGCTCGTAAACGCGATCAAATATTAAAGTTCTCAACCGCTCACCACGGTGCTCATTTTGAACACCGGAAGAAGCAACGCGATCGCGACCACTCCGATGACGCTTCCGAGCACGATGATCGCCAACGGCTCAAGCATCACAGAGACACGCTTCACCGCAACTTCCAGATCTTCGTCGGCGGCATCCGCAACGCGATTCAGAACTGTGGGCATTCTTCCCGATCGTTCGCCAGCCGCGATCATTGCCCGAGCGCTTCCCGGAATGAGGCTCCCCGCTTCGAACCGATCCGAAATCCCATCGCCATTCCGCGCTCCCTCTTCGATCCGATCCCAGAACCGCGACCAGCGACTCCAGGGCGACAGTCCTCGACAAATCGAGATCGCATCGAGCAACGGCACGCCGGCGGCCAACAAGACCCCGAGTGTTCGGGTCGTGCGGGCGAGATCTGCCGGACGAATCACGCTTCGAAGCAAGGGTGCGTCAAAGCGTATGATCTCGAACAACTGGTTCACGAGTTTCGTTCGTCGAGCAAACGTTGCCAGAATGGCCGCACCGAGCAGACTCGGGAGCCAGATCTTCCAGCCGGAAGTGATAAAACGTCCGACTCCGAGCACCGCTTCCGTCAAAGCAGGAAGCTGCGCCGACCTTTGCGCATAGATGGCCTCGAATCGAGGCATCACGAAAGTGACGAGGAGAATCGTGATCAACGATCCCACGATCGCGAGGAGCACCGGATACGCGAGCGCTGATCGCACCTGCCGTCGAATCCGTTGTTCTCGCTGCAACCAGTCGGCGAGTTGTTCAAACATGCCCGGGAGATCACCGACCGCCTCCGCGGCTCGCACGAGGCCCACCGCGACAGGCGGAAACGTCGAGGGGAATCTCGCGAACGCGTCGCTGAGCGAACCGCCGTTTTCGACCTCGTCGCGCACGATTTCAAGGTCACCCGAGAGCCGCTGATCCGACGTCTGCAAGCGGACGACCTCGATGGCTTCAACCACCGGTACGCCGGCGTCGAGCATGACCGACAACTGTCGGATGAATGCCGCGACCGCCGCAGAAGATGCTTTCCCGGCGAATAGATTTTTCTTTACAGCCGATTGAATTCCGTCGCGCATGGCTCGATCGATCGACAGGACAATCCGTCCCTCCGAGCGCAATCGAGAGGCGACCTCCGCCGCGTTGGTCGCGGCCTGCGTTCCGCGCACCAGACGACCCGTCGCGTCTCGAGCCTGCCAAGACCATGTGGCGGTTTCATTCATGGCTTCACCCGGCCGTGGCCGCGAGCACCTCCGCAAAGGTGGTCATGCCTTCGGCGACCTTCCGAAGGCCATCGATCCGCATTGACTCGAAGCCCTGCCGTCGAGCTACTTCTGCCAGTTCTCGATGCGGCGTCGCCGCCGCGATGGCATCACAGACGGCGTCGCTCGGAGTGAGCAGTTCGAAGACACCAACCCGACCGCTGAACCCAGTTCCACGACATCGTTGACATCCCTCGCCGGCTTGGAATACATCGACCGGCGCGACCGCTTCCACCATTCGTCGGACACTATCCTCGACCTCCACCTCTCGTCGACATTGCGGACAGATGCGACGAACCAGCCGCTGCGCAAGCACTCCGCGGAGGACGGTCGCCACGAGGAATGACTCGACCCCGAGATTCACAAGCCGAACCGGCGCCGCACACGCATCGTTGGTATGCAGCGAGGACAGGACAAGATGACCGGTCAAAGCGGCCTGTGCCGCGAT
Source organism: uncultured Phycisphaera sp. (assembly GCA_937919685.1). Classification (GTDB taxonomy): domain Bacteria; phylum Planctomycetota; class Phycisphaerae; order Phycisphaerales; family SM1A02; genus UBA12014. The sequence goes on along the minus strand of CALFOM010000232.1, from coordinate 21,761 downwards.
CGCTGCGGTTTCCTCGTCTCGAATCTCGCCAACCATTACCACGTCGGGATCCTGACGCAGCATCGAGCGAAGAGCCGAAGAGAAACCGAACCCGGTCCGATCATTGACCTGGAACTGATTGACCCCGGGAATCACGGCTTCCACCGGATCCTCGATCGTCGAGAGGTTGAGTGTGTCGGCATCCATCGCACCCATTGCGGAATACAGCGTGGTGCTCTTGCCACTTCCCGTCGGGCCGGTCACGAGGACCACGCCATTGGGAGTCGCGAGCAAATCCGCCCATTGGTCGCGGATCTTGGGTGCCATGCCCAGTCGCTCCGGTGCGACGATGGCATTGCGACTATCGATGATTCGAATGACTACTTTCTCGCCATGACGTCCCGACATCGTCGAGACTCGGAGATCGACACGCCTTCCATGAAGGAGAACGTGGATGTCACCGTCCTGCGGAAGTCGTCTCTCAGCAATGTCCAACTCCGCCATGATCTTGATCCGACTCGTGATCGCCGGGCCCATGCGATGGGGCGGCCTAATCTTCTCGTGCAAGCGGCCGTCGATCCGAAATCGCACCCGAAGGCTCCGGTCGCCGGGTTCGACGTGAATGTCGCTGGCGCCGTCTTCAACCGCGTCATGAATCAACCAGTTCACCAGCCGCACCACGGGGCCGTGCCCGGCGATCTCTGCAAGGTCGGTGAGTTCGGAAACCTGACGCTCCAGAACCGTGAGATCCGCATCCGCCACGCCGTCATGAATGTCGTCGATCACGAAGACGTTCGCGGCCGGAAGCCAGTTCTCGATCGCGGTCTCAAGTTCGCTGGCCGCCGCAGCGGCGACCTGGACTCGATGCCCAGTACGTCGAGCGATCTCCTCGAACAGATAGAGATTCGACGGTTCCGCAGCCGCGATCGTGAGCGTGCCTCGAACGAGGAAGAGCGGGAGGACCCGATGCTGACGCGCGAAATCTCGAGGAAGCAGTTCGACCACTGCGGGATCGGCAATTCTTGCGGGCTCACGAACGAACGGCAGGCCGCATCCCGTAGCCAGTCCTTCGGCAACGCTCACTTCGTCGGAAAAACCAAGAGACACAAGCACTTCGCCCAACAGTCGGTGATCTCCACCCTCCCGCTGCGCTGCAAGTGCGGTCTCAAGCTGGGTGCGGGTGATCCGACCCGATTCCACGAGCACCTCGCCGAGAGGCGCCGAGGGCGTGATCACCGTGGAGCGTTCTGAGGAACGCGATTCAAACTCACGAGTCTTCATCGCAGGACCCTCGCTGCCGCTTCGACGCCTTCGTGGATCTCGAGACGATCGCTGACCCGTGTAATCTCCAGAATCGATCTCAACGAATCCCCGGGTGCGGCGAGGAGGCAACGCCCCTTCTGCTCCACGGAGGCATCCACGAGATCGAGAAGCACTTCGAGACCCAACGAATCAATCATCGAAGTCTGGGAAACGTCGAGAATAAGATCTCTGGTTCCCGCCGCGAATCGCTCGTTGCAGGAACGCCGCAGTGAATCAGCGGACTCACCGACGAATTCTCCCTCGATCTGCACGACGCACAGTCGCCCGTGCTCCTCAAATCGAATTTTCATGCCACCCTCCGATCGTCCGAGAGACCGAGACCATCGGCATCGCGGGAAAGCAGTCGGTCGTACTCGGTAAAATCCATGCCGAGGAAGACGGGCACGATCGAAGGATCGAACTGGGATCCCCGACAGCGACGAAGTTCCTCGAAGACCTTCTCCCGCGACATCGCGCTGCGATATGTCCGGCTCGAACTCATCGCGTCGAAGCTGTCGCAGATCGCGACGATGCGGGCCAGCAACGGAATTTCCTCGCCGGCGATGCCCGCGGGATAACCCCTGCCATCCCATGATTCGTGATGGCACAGAACGCCGGGAAGCAGGTCACGAATCTGAGGGATGTCCCTCAGAATCCGGAATCCAATCTGTGGATGCTGACGGATGGCGGCGAATTCCTCTTCATTGAGTCGTCCGGCCTTACAGAGCACGGCCTCCGGTACGCCGATCTTCCCGATGTCGTGCACCAGTCCTGAGAGATGGGCGGTTTTGACGAATGTCTCGGGAAGTCCGATCGAAGCCGCCAGGTCGCGGCTCAAGATCGCCACACGTTGGGAATGGCCGCGGGTGTACGGATCCTTCGCATCAATCGCGGCGACCATCGACTGGAGGGTCCCGAGGAACATCGCATCCAGGTCTGAGTACAACGCGGCATTGCGAAGAAACACCCCGAGGTGTCCGGCTGCGGATGCAAGGAGCGTCAACTCGATGCTGGAGATCGGTTCGCCCGCACGGCCGCCAGCGACAAGAGTTCCCAGAGTTCGATCACCGCCTCGGACCGCGGCGAGTCCAATCTCGCCGTAGCTCGGATCAAGTACCGCAGTGGCCGTGCTGGTGCCCGCTGTCTCCGCGATCAACCTGACTTCCGCACGGGTCGGCGCGCCATTGCCGTGCACCACGAAGTCGTCGACGTTGGAGGCACTAGGGTCATCCAGCAGAATCGCGATCCAACTGTACCCCGCGGTTGCCGCGATCTCCTCGGTCGCGGAGACGAGAAAATCGCCCGGATCACCTCCCACGACCAGACCGTCGATCAGAGAGTTGAGGAGATGCAGTTCTTCGTAGCTCTCGGACAATCGGCGATCGACTGAATGGGCTGCCTCTCGTTCCTCGATCCGACGCCTAGCGCCCGCATGGAGCCGGCGAACGAGATCCGTGATGGCCGGAAGCGCCGCTCGTGGCGGTAGGGCATCACGCTCCGCGAATCCACGAATCGCAGTTTCGTCGAGCTTCGACGCATTGCAGAGCATCGAAAGTGAACCCTCAGTGATCAGTTCAACCGACGGCAAGATCGCGATTCCCGCGCATCTGCCGCGTCTGGTGTCCGACACGCATCCGATCGCGAATACCCCCAGAAGGAGTTCACAAGACCCTCCATTTCCCGCCATGAGCGTCGGCAGGTTCTTTCGGACGGCTTCCCGGACTGGCATCGCACCTAACAGAAGCGCCTGCCTCCAGGAGCCCACCGGGTCATCCTCCGACGACCAACGCGCGGCGCCCTCTTCGACTGGAATCCAAGCGGCGCCGATACCCTTCAGGTCCGCGGCGATCACTAGTTCGATTGCATTTGTCTTCACCGAGGTCAGGGTCATGCCGCCTCCCCTCGCGATTCGTTTTTGCCACTCCGGGCATCGAGGGTCGATCGAACGCGATCGAGAAGACCGCGCGGCGAGAAGGGTTTCGCAATGAGTTCAACGATGCGACTCGCCACGATCTCTTCGGCATCAAGACGGAAACCTCTTGCAGTCAACATCAGAACCGGGATGTGCCTGGTTTCCGGCGCATCGGCGATCCGACCGGCCAGTTCGAGGCCGGTCATCAAGGGCATCTGATGATCGGTGAGGACCAGATCGATTCCGCCCGCGCGGACCTTAGACCAGGCGTCCTCACCGTCTACTGCCTCGATCACTTCATACCCCGCACCGCGAAGTTTGAATGCAACTACCCGGACGATGTACTCCTCGTCGTCCACGATCAGAATCGTCGAATTACCGTTGTCTTGATCGTTCTTCATTTAGGCCACCACTGATGCTGGATGGGAGGCTGGCACGCTGAACCAGAAGCGCGCCCCCTCGCCTAGTCTTGAATCGACGCCGATACGGCCCTGATGAACCTGCTCTACGATGTTTCGGCAAAGATTGAGCCCGAGGCCCGTTCCTCGCGCGGTACGCTCGTATCGCTTGATCCGATAAAACTTGTCAAATACTCGATCGATGTCTTCGGGGGGAATTCCCAAACCGGTGTCGGTGACGGTGACCACGACCGAACGGGTCAGATCTTCGGCGTCGACCGTCACAGTGATTCGTTCCCCCTCCGGCACGTACTTCAATCCGTTTCCGACCAGGTTGCCGATGACCGTGGCGAGCATCTCGGGATCGCCGTCGACTACAAGTCCAGATTCCACGTGAAGTCGAAGATCAACGGACTTCCGCTCCGCCGCGGCTCGAAGCCCATCCACCACATCCTTCGCGAGCGCACCAACGTCGACGCACCTCATGCGAGGGCGGGCGACGCCCGCTTCGATGCAACTAATGTCCAGCATGTCGTTGACCAGTTTCGCAAGGCGATCAGTCTCTTCCATCGCGATTCCGAGAAACTCAGTCCGTTGGTCGAGGTCCTGCAGCTCGCCGTCAGAGAGCATCTCGAGCGAAGCGCGGATCGAACTCAGTGGCGTCCGGAGTTCGTGGCTCGCCTTCGCGACGAATTCACTCTTCAGACGAGCCATTTCACGTTCCCGCGTTGTCTCGTGAAGGACTACCAGGGAACGCCCATTCCCATCTAAAGTGCGGATCACCGCTTCGAACGCTCGCGTCGAAGGTTCCGCGCCGTCGTCAGTCAGCTCGAAGACCGAACGCCGGAAGTCATCTGATCCGCGTTCCACCACATTGCGGGAAAGAGCATGGATCTCTTTTGCCGCGACCTGATTAGAAATCATCGTCGAGAGGTCCCGAGGGTGGACGGCGTCAACCACGCACTGTTCCGGATCGAGACCGGCAATCGCGAGAGCAGCCGGATTGGCTTCTACCACCTCACCATGCCGATCAAGCACTAGAATCGGGTCGTCGAATGATGTGAACATCCGCTCAAATCGAGTCGCTCTCTCTTCAGCGATTCGACGGGCGAGAACCTGCTCCTCGGCACGGGAATCCCGCTCCGCCTGGAATCGGTCGTAGAGCTCCGACACTGCGGAGACTGATCTCCGCGCCGATCCGGGATCGGCGCAGGCAAGTCGAAGCTTACGTCGCTGGTGCCACCACGCCATTGTCATACCGAACGCGCACGCAATGGCAGCGATCATGATCGATGACGGTTCGAACACCAGAGCCTCCTTGCTTTTTCTGAATCCCGCCCGGCCGAGAGTTGGCTCAATCGAGCTCGTCGCCGACTCCGGTCAGCAGATCTCGAACTCGTTGATCCTTGGGGTTCGCCTTCATCAGCTCCGCGTAAACGCGATAGGCAGCGGCGTATTCACCCCGGAGTTCATAGGCCATGCCCAACGCCAGCTTCGGCTCGTCACGATCAGGCGCGACGTCGACTGCTCGCTTGAACAGCGTGGCGGCGGTCACATATTCCTTCTCCTGCATCGCGGCCTGGCCGAGCAAGAAGTAACCCTCGAACTCGTTGGGATTTAGCACGACGAGTCGTTGGCCAGCACGAACCACACGGCGATAGTCATTGACTTCCATGCACATAATCCCGAAGTCGATCCAACCATCGGCATCCTCCGGATGAAGGTTGGTGAAGTCGAGAAAGACCGCACGGGCTTCATGATATCGCTCGCCTGCAGCGAGACAGCGCCCCCGCATCCGCATCAATTCCGGGTCCTGATCACCCTCTTCCGAGAGCTTCTCCAAGCGATCGATGGTCTGCAGGCAGTCGCTGGTACGACGCGCTGACATCTGGGCCCGTGCCAAATCCTCGAGCATCCAGCGATCCTCGTCATCCAACAGAACCGCACGTTCCAGATAATCGACGGCGTCGTTCCAACGCCCCTTTAACATCGCGACGCGACCCGAAAGATGGTGAATCGCAGCGGTGTCGTCAAATTCGGTCCGGTTCTCACGAAGGACTCGATCGGCTTCGTTGAAGTCACCCTCGCCGATGAGAGTGTCCACGGCTGCGACCAGCATCCCGGCATTGCTCGGCGCAATCTCATGTGCGGCGAGATAATGCGCCACGGCGTCTGTGCCCCGATTAAGTCGCTGATCGACGATTCCCTGGAAGTAGCAAGCGTCTGCGTTCGCGAGGTCTAGGTCATGCGCCTTGTCGAAGCTGGCCGCCGCGTCTCCGAGACTTCCATTCTCGAGATAGATCCGGCCCATGAGCACCCAGTAGTCAGCATCGTCTTCGATCTTCTTGATCGCAGCATCCAAGTGGTTCTTCGCGGTGACGAAATCCCCTGCGCGGAAAGCCTGATCCGCCTGGTCGTAATCGACGCGACTTCGAACCGCGTCAAAACGGCTTTTCGCCGCGGCACGCGCCTCGATTCCCTTCTTGGTCGGCCCGGTACACGCCGCGGTCCCAAGCAGAAGGGTCGTGGTGGCGATGAGAGTCAGGGTGTTGATTCGGTTCATCATGTTGCAATCCTGGCAGAGTCAAGACCTGATCTCAGGTCGAAGGACCTTCGTAGACGACGAGAGGATCGGACGAATCGCGACCCTCCCGTCGTTCAAGTGGTTCAATCAGGCTCTTCAGCCGTCACCATTTCGATGGCCGGCGTCGCTTCGTTGGAAAATGCTCGGGCCTGTTGCGACGCGATGCGGGCGAGCCACCAGAGTCGGCCCCAGACCGGACTCCGAGGAGCGGCGACCAGAACCTGCTGCGCTTCGGCAACTACTTCGAGCGCATCGTCGGTCGTGAACTCCGCATTGGGCTTGACTGGTGCAACACGTGGCTTGACGGCGAGCAGAGGTTTTGCCTGCCCATCGGTAGGACGCTCAATGGTCGCGGCGGTGCGCTCCACTTCCGCCGCTGGCTCGTCATCGGACAGTCCCGCCGAGACGGAAACCGCCGGCGAGGCGGGGGTATCTGCTGAGATTTCCTTCGTGGTGGCGAGCACTGCTGTGGCCACTGGCTTGTCGCTGGACAACTCGGTCGAGATCAAAGCCTCGGGCGAGCCGCCTGGGTCCGACATCGATTCCACCGCGAGATCAGAGGTCGTTTCCTCTGCCGCTTTCGGCACTGCGGTATACGCGGTATCCGTGGTATCCGCGGTATACGCGGTATCCGCGGTATCTGCGGTATCCGCGATGTCCGCGATGTCTGCGATGTCTGCGATGTCTGCGGTATCCGTGGTATCCGCGGTGTCCGCGGTATCCGCCATCGCCACGACAGTCGTGGATTCGGTGTCGACAATCGCGCCCAAATCACTCTCGGAGTTCTCCGAACTCTCCGTCGCGATACCGAACGCCTGATCGACGGACATCGGTTCCGCATCAACGATGAAAATTTCAGTGGTTGACGAATCGGCTTCCTCAAGATCGGCACCGAAGACGGTTGCTTCTCGTTCGAGATCGCTCACCAGAGCATCGAGGAATCGACCCTCCCGTTCCTCGGAACGTGACGTGGCATCAACATCTGCTGCGGCCAGAGGATCGACATCCGAATTTACCCGGGCTTCGTCATCTTTCTGATCGGCATGGTCTGCATGCTGATCTTCCATGACCCGTCGCCAGATGTCGTAGTCGTAGTAGCCGCCGTCGGATTCGCCCGCTGCTTCGGCCCGCAGGCGCCGGACTTCCGGCTGACCGGGATTCAGACGAAGCGAGTTGTCAAAGTGAAAGAGGGCGAGTTCGGAGTTTCCGGCTTTCATCGCCTCGAAGGCATCTTGATTCTGCTGGGAACTCATCTTCTCGCGACTGAAGGGGAGGAGCCCGTCCCGCATGCCGGCTCGCAGCGAATTGACGAAGGCAATTCCCTGTCGACCCGACTCCGCGATGAGCTGGTCCTCCACGATCTTCGGAGTGATCATGAAGATGATCTCGCGTCGGCTGACGTTGTTGTCGTGACCGCTGAATGCCGCGCCGAGGAGTGGAACGTCCCCGAGAAAGGGAACCTGACTGTTCTGGATGGTCGTCTGTTCCTGGAACAGACCACCGAGAACTAGGGTTTCGCCGTTTCGAACCTTGACGTTCGTCGAGATCTCGTTGGTGAATTCATCCGGAACCTCAATTTCATTTCCGAATCCGCCGTTCCTGATCTTCCTCAACTCAGCGCTGGAAACACTCGGATAGACCTCCATCCGAATGGTGTCATCCTTTGCGATGAAGGGGCGGATCATCAGTTTGACACCCGTGTCAAGATATTGCACGGTCTGAGTCGACGTGGTGTCGGTCGCCGTAGTCGACAGATAAGCGACTCGCTTACCGACCATCACTTGCGCCCGCTGTCGGTTCAAAGCCATGATTCGTGGCCGGGCGAGCACCATCGTGTCTGTCACCTGGTCAAGCGCCCGGACGAAGACCGAAGCGTCACCGGCGACGAGGCCGACCATGAAGTTGGATTTGCCACTCTTGGTGTTACCTGGCGTCGACTGCGTTCCCCAGGCCGGGGTGCTGTCGGCGTAGATTGGCGCCGTGGACCCCGTCGCTCCCTGAGGGAGTGGGCCGCTGCCACGAAGCAGGTCCGTGACCGGCCCCAGGGGAGAGACGAGCTTTGTGATGTCGAGATTTCCCATGATCGAGAAGTCGACGCCGAAGGCATCCTCTTCGACCACGGCGACGCTCGCGATGGTCGCATCGACCACGACCTGCCGCGGCGAGGTGTCGATCTCTGCGATGAGTTCGGCGATGCGTTCGAGGCGGTCCGGGTAGTCGTTGACCACGAGAATCGCGGCCTTCGCCCAGTTGTCCCCACCCATGTTGCCCAGATCCCGCTCGATGCCTCCCGAAACCTCGCCGATGAAACTGAGCTTGCCGCGCTCAGAAAGCAACGGGGTGGCGAATTCACTCGCGTCACGAGCGGAGAGATGTTCGAGCTCGAACATTCGACTCTCGGTCTTGCGATCGAGCGCCTCCATTCGGGCGAACTCCTCCTGCGTGTAGACGAAGATGAATTTCCCTTCCTCGACCCATCGGAATCCGTTGGGCTTCAGAATGGCGTCGAGGGCCTCCTCGAACGTGACGTCGAAGAGGTTCGCAGTGATCACCGCCGAGACATTCCGGCTCGCGATGACATTGCGCTCGCCCTGCAAGGCGAGCATCTGAAGAACCTGCGCCAGGTCCGTGTCCTGCACCTGAATGTTGAACGTGTCGAAGTCGTCGACTTCGATACCGCTCAGGTCAAGACCTTTTGCTGCGGCGGCCGCGGTGCCGTCTTGGCCGAATCCGTCCGCAAGGACGGGGACGCAAGTCAGGGCGAAGACGCCCAGCGAGAGTCCGATTCGGCAGATGGTTCGATTGAAGAGTGAATGTTGCATCATGGTTGTTTGAGTTCCTCGCCCTCGGGGCGGATAACGACAGATCCGTTGCCTCCCGCGATCAACCGGAGATTGAATTCATGCCCCCCGGCTTCAATCACGACTGATCCCATTCGAACTTGAAGGAGACGGAATGAAATTCCGTCGACCTTCGTGGGGACGTCGTCCCCGACCTTGCAGGCCCGGCCGTCGATCAACGCGACGCCACGACCAGGAATCAGACCTTGCACACGAATTTCCGAAACGATCGATGCAAGTCGCTCCTGCATCAATTGTTTCTCCTGATCTTCTTCGTCGACCTCTTGGACTCTCGACTTCTCTACAACCTCAGGCACAGCTGAAGAATGTGTTGATCTGGGGAAGTGGCGCGGACTGATTCGAAGCGGATCACGCCGGATCGCATCGTCGAATCCTGATTCGGGCAGGTCCGGGAACATCGGAACCTCGGCGACGGCGAATCTCGAGGGATCCTCAGTGGCCATCGCGGTTCGCGGAATGGTGGTGAGGAGGCGGAGCCTCGCCCAGAGCAGAAGCCCGAGTGGCTGGGCGAGTGCGGCCATCGGGATCGCAAGAACGAGTGCCGAAAGGACCGTGTTGCGCCTCGATGCGAAGCGAAGGACTCTTCCGGAATGGCTCCGGACCGATTTCGCGGCCACGCGAAGGCGTTCGGCTCGATCGAGAATCCGAGGGCTGTTGCTGGTTGCTCGTCTCATTCCGATTCCTCCGACGCGATTCGACGATGAAGAACATCCAGTTCGATGGAGGCCCGAGCGATCTCGATCGTGGGATCAGAATCGCGTTCGAGCCGAAACTCCGTGACTCGGCTGGGAATATCCATGGTCTCGATGAGATCAAGTACTTCGGCGATGGCTGACCATGCGGCGACCAATTCGATCCTGATGGGCGTCGCGCTCCATCGAATCTCCGAATCCAGGTCCGCAGGCCCGCTCCGTTCCGCGGTGAAGGTCTGATCCACCACTCGCTTCCCGTCAATGGAAAGCGAGAGACGCCGTATCACACCCGCAAGATCAGGTTTGGTCGCGATCAGTGGATCCGGACACTCATCGCTCAACATCCGCGAACGACGATCGAGTTCCGCCCGGAACGGTGTCAATCGCTCCGAGGGCACCGGCGACTCGGCGACCCGCGCGATCAGCGCCGCGGTCTCGGCTTGCTGCCGGTCGGCGCGGGCGTGCAGCGGTGCGATTCCGAACCAAGCGACCAGAGCACCCGACAGAGCGAGCAATAGCGCGCCTTGAATGACTCGATCATGACTCATTCATCAGTCTCCTCGTCGGCTGCTGACTCGAGAATCGGACTGGCGATCTCGAGATCGATGTCGAATGCGATTCGAAAGGCGCGAGCAGTCTCCTCACCAACCGTTCGGTGACGGGTCGTCTCCACTCGAACCTCCTTGAGCAGAGGTCGGCGCCGAAGTGCTTCCACGAAGAGGGCGACATCGTCATCGGAAGCGGTGAAGCCCTCGATCTCCGCGGTGATTCGTCTTGCCGTGGTTTTTTCGGTCCGAGATCTTGCTCCTCGAACCGGAGCCGATACCAGAGATCCCGCATCCAGCTCGATACGTTCGATTGTTCCCGATTCCGGCAGGTCATTGACGATCGAAGCGACGATTGCCGATGCGCCGAAGGGAATCGAACATCGGCGCCACGCTGAGAGTGCTTCACCGGCTTCGTCGAATCGGAGCGTGATCCGAGCCAGTTCTTGCTCGACGCGGATCGTCTCCTCGGCCTGCGCGGTGGCCAGAGAATAAGCAGCCCGAGCATCAGAGAGACGCCAGGCCCCGGTGCTCCACGCCACCGTGAGCAACAACCCGGCCACCACCGACATGTTTCGAAGATGCGACTTCTCTCGGGCCGATTCGACGCGACGACGGACGGAATCCGGTCGCAGGTCCATGCTTCTTCCGCTCATGCTGCCTCCCTTGCGTCATCGATACCGGGCCGGAGCGACAGCCCGTAGGCGGTGGCCCAGACCAGGGGAGTGGAGCCGTGTTGGCACGCTTCGGCGAGACGACTATTGACCAGTTCATCCTGCTCGACCGGAATTCCGGGAACGGCTGCGGACAGTGTTTCGACCAGTCCAGGCGAGCCCGCTGCCTCTCCGCAGAGATGTAGACACTCCGGGCGACCGAGGCGAGCGGCGACCGTGACGTAGCGAACGGCCATTCCGGCTTCGTCGCCGAGCGGTCCGGCGGCACGACGAACGGCGGTCCGCACTTCTGCGAGGATTTCCGGTTCGAGTCCTCGGCGTTGGCTTTCACATCGCGTCCGCCGAGCCATCGAAGCCTCGATCCCCAGGGCGGCGCCCAATTCAGCATCGAACGAAGAACCACCCACGTCACTGCGCTTGGCGAAGACGACGCTGTCACCTCGGATGACTACGATCCATGATTCGGAGTCCGCCACATCGATCACAACCTTGATTCGGTCCTGTTCGTCTGATCGGCGTGATCGCAGGGTGAATGCGCGACCCGCGCCAAAGAAAGCCGGTTCGACTCCGATGGGTCGTAGTCCTGCCTGCAGCAGCGGTTCCAGTCGGGATTCAATCGTGGTGACTGAGCCGGCGACGATCAGCATTTCAGCCAGCCCGTCGGCGTCGACCCCGTTGGAAACGACGAGCGGTTCCGCGACCACGTCGGCGGCATCGAGTTCGAGCAATCCCGCCGCTTCCCATCGGGCGGCCTCTCGAAGCTCTTGACTCTCGAGCCGAGGAAGACGAGCCGGACGGATCGTGAGGTCACCGCGAGGCGGCGCGATCGCGGCGTGCCGCCCTCGAAATCCTCGGAGCACCTTGCGGAGTTCGGGAACGTCAACATCGCCTTCAGGACCGAAGGGCACGAAGGCGGCATGACGAATGGCGTCGCTTCCCAAAGCCGCGACCTGAACCAGTCGCAACCCGGATTCGGAGAATTCGACGCCGATAGGCGGAATTCGACGCTGTGAAAAGAACGAGCGGATCGACATCGAAAGGACCTCCGGGCGGATCACCGGCCGCGAGATCGCTGCCGACAGGAGCGGCGAAAAAATCGCCTGACCCGTCTCATTCATCGATCCGTTCGACGGTGATCTTTCCCGTGAATCCACTCAATCGGATCAGATAGGACCCGCTGGCACCGCGCATTCGGATCTCTCCACCCCCTGCGAGTGGCATTGCACCGCCTCGAAGCGGGCCTCCGAGGGCGTCGAAGGCCACCCAATCGTTGCCATCAAAGGAAACTTCGGTGATCTCAACGCCCGCGAAACGGTCCTGAAAATCGAAATCGACAATGAAGTTACCCCCCGTCCCGATTGCGGAGGGATGATCGAGATACTCCGCGGTCTCGAGATCGAACGGACCGTCATAGAGGTCCGGATTCGAGGGAGCGAGGATCGCGTATCCGTGAATTCGGTCGTTCTCGTCGCGAAGGAATTGGAATCGTCTGACCTTCTGCATCGCGAGCGCATCGGTCTGCGCGAAGGTGATGTCCGCGATGACCGATCGGACCGCAGCCTGCACCGTGAATGTATCGGCGTTGATTAATCGGGGAACGAGCAATGCGCCCGCGAGCCCAAGAATCGCAATGACGATGATCAATTCCGCGAGCGTGTAGGCGCGTCGAAGACTTTGCATGGATCGCTCCAGTTCCGGTAAATCACTTGCGAGACTGGAGCACGTCGGCGAGACGAACGTAATCGATCGCGAGCTCCTCGACGTTGGCGATCTTCACGGTGACCGCACCCGACGTGATCGCTTTCGAGAGTTCGTCGATCTTGCTTTCGATTCCCGTCAGACGATCGATCATCTGCTTCCGTTGTCGCGCCGAGGCATTGCCCACCCCGGTGATCGCCTCGACGGGCGGATCGCTTGCCCGGTTCGACCGGTACTGCGTTGCCGCGTCGGCGGTGAGCGCGAAAGGCCCCGTGACGACGAATAGCGTCCAGATGAGGCCAGCTGCAAGAACGGCGTTCATCATCAGAAGATGCCGGAGTGATCGATCGTGGCGCATGCGTGAATTCCCGAGTGAGTGTGTTTGGCTCAAGTGGCATCGACCGGTTCGACCCCGATCTGACGTGGACTTTGCCTCATTCGAACGCTCGCATCCCCCACTCCCCGGAAGAACCAGCTCAGAGCGCAGGAATCGCGGCCGATCAATGATCCAGACATGGATCGAGTCGAACGAAAGGTCCGATACCCACCGGCAACCTGCATTCCAAGAGTCCCTTGGCCTCTGGTCGCCATGCGGGAAGCAGACGTACCCGGGTATCCGCGAGGAATCGTCTCCATTGGTCCGTACCGGCTGACTCAAGCGGCAGATCCATCGGGCGATCCGCGATGCCGACGAAGACGCCGGGAATCGACATGCGATCCCAGAGAACGATGATGTTTGTCCAGTCCGGGTGCCGAGTCGGACCGCATTGCAACACGATCACGGCGTCACGGAGAATCGGATCGAATCGCCTGGCCAGCACCCTTGATCTTGGCGGCGCCATTCGCTCCATCAACTGGAGACGCAATTGGAGTTGGGATTCCGCTGACAATGGTGCTCCGGACCCGCTCATGGTGAGTCGACCGACACCCAAAAGAATTAGGGTCAGGACCCCCAGGGCCGTTGCCAGTTTCCGTGGAATGGAACGTGATCGATATCGAGCGTCATGAGTCAACATCAATCCTCCTTTACCCGCATCAGGATTTCATCAGGCGGAACGGACTACCAGGTCCTGATCACGGCCACGTCATCCGCATCTCCATCGCCATCTCCGTCCGCATCGGGAATGGAGGGATCGATGGAAGGGTCGTACTCGATTTCGAGTTCCGCGCGGCTGGAATCCCAGATCCAGACGAAGCCGGGAGAACGGAACACGGTTCGGGTGAGGTAGCCGTCCGAGATGAGCGTGTCGATGGCTTCGTCGGCGGTGCCGCCGATACCACCGGGAATCTGACCGCCATGCTGAACCTGCCAAGATGCGATCTGACTGCGGACGGTCCCCAGTTGGGATCGCATCGCGGTCGCTCGAGCGGCACTCTGGGCACTGGCGAACTGCGGAATGATGATCGCGGCGAGAATTCCAAGAATCACCACCACGATGAGGATCTCGATCAGGGTGAAACCCTGTGATCGGCCGCACTTGCAAGGTCGTGTGAATCGAATTGACTTGATCATCTCGCTGTTACTCCCGAGGCAATACGCCTCTACCCCGGAAAACTCGCGATGTCGGCACTCTTTTTGGTCTGACGATCCGACCCTGTCGATCGGGTCGGATGAAGCGGCGTCCCGGCCTTTCGGCCGGGACGCCGGAATCGATCAAGCTCGATTGATCACCAGCTCTCGATGATCGCGACATCGAGGGCGTCGCCGGCATCATCACCATTGAGGTCGGGAGAGGGTCCCTGGGTGAGATCGAAGGTCAAACTGAGGTCGCCCGTGGCGGCGACGTAGACGGAGGAGAATCCGCCGGGCCAGTTTGGAGCGGCACGGACGTAGTTCTCGGTCACAAGTTCGGCCCAAGGACCGAATCCGGTACCGTCGTCTGCAGGCGTGGCACCGTTGTTCTGAACGCGATAGAGCTCAATCTGGCTCCGCATCGTCTGGAGCTGGCTGCGAGCGCTTGCGGCACCGGCATCCTGAGCAGCGTCCGTGAACTGCGGAATGATGATCGCAGCCAAGATCCCGAGGATCACGACGACGATGAGGATTTCAATGAGGGTGAAGCCACGCTTCAACGAGTTTCGACGGTAGTTCATGTGTCCAGCTCCTTGCGGGAAGTTTTATTCCGAGTCATTCAATCGCGGCCGAAGCCGCCCGTTCACGGAGACGCACGTGGTCACCGCCGGAAACACCCGATCGTTCGCACCACGACCGATCGGGCGAAGATGGGTGTCGTCCTTCCCTCCAGCGACGACACTCATCACCGGACGATCGTCCGGCACTAGATTCTTCGGTGCTCAAGACCGGAAACTCGATTCAGGCATGAGGAAAGCACCCGATTTTCAGCACCCCACCACCTTCCGAAGTCATCCAGACTGGACAACCGTCCTTTTGCACGTCCGAGAATCCGCGTCCAGGTTCCTCATCGTGAATCGGTTGGGTCAAAACGTGAAAGAAGCCGGTCTGCGGGACCGGCTTCTACGCAGATCGATATGGGAAGGCCGGGCGGGGTCAGGCCGCGGACGCCAAACGGATTCCGATACGCCATCCATCGCCGCAGGCCTCGCACTGAACGACTTCACCAAGACGAGCAGGGGTACCAGGAGCCTGAAAACCAAGCGAGACGGAGGCACCCGCGGGAACCGGAGAGGCGGTTCGACCCTGGAGCGCCTCGTCGGAAATGGCCAGTTCGACGAGATCATGCATTTCGCCGAAACGATCGCCATCGAGATGAAAGATGGTGGCGGTGCCGGAGAGCGGTGCTCCGCCGAAGATAGAGAGACTTGCGGAGGTAAATCCGGCGACTTGGAAGGTCTCGTCGTGCGTGTTCATATCTGTGTCTCGATTTGGTTTCAGTCGATTCTCATTCGACTGGGGGGTGTCTCTCACTGGGCAGCCTCACACGCCCCGTCGAGTTCATATCGGGCCGGACGGCGAGTCCCTCCAGTGGAAATTCCTCAAGGTCCGAAAAACACCTGAAGTTCACAAGAACCGTGGCCGGTGCAAACAGTGCCAGCGATGATTCACTCGTCCCTCGCCCTCGGAAAACGAGCCGCGCAGGTACAATTTCAACCGCGCCGAGCGGTCCTCGGCTGGGAGCCCCGCATGAGCCTCATCCATCCGTTCAAGGCGATTCGCCCTCATCCCCCCCATGCCGCAGACGTCTCCTGTCCACCCTACGACGTGGTCTCCACGGAGGAGGCCCGGGACCTCGCGCAGGATCGACCGAACAGTTACCTCCACGTCATCCGGCCCGAGATCGATTTTTCCGTCGGGGTGAATCCCTATGGCCTGGAGATCTACGAACGGGCCCGTGAGAATCTCGCCGGTCTCATCGACTCCAACATCCTTCTTGAAGAAGATGAACCCAGCCTCTTCGTCTACCGGCTCGTCCGAGGTGGCCATCGGCAACTTGGCCTGGCGTGCACCGTCGACGCGGCCGAGTACGCGAGCGGTCGGATTCGGAAGCACGAGAAGACACGGCCCGATAAGGAGGATGATCGAACTCGACATCTCGACGTCTCCAGCGTCCATGCGGAAGCGGTCTTCTTGGCGTTCCGAGATGACGCCCCCACCGCCAACGAGATCTGCGACGCGCTGGTCGCCGCCACGGCCGATCGTCCGCTGATGCACTTCGTCGCGGGCGACGTGACCCACACCCTCTGGCGCGTCCTCGATCCGGCAATCTTCGAAACGCTCTTCGAGTCGGTTCCGGACCTCTATATCGCCGACGGACATCATCGCTCGGCGGCTGGCGGCAGAATCGCCGCAGAGCGGGCCGCGGGGAATTCCGCACACTCCGGCGACGAGGAATACAACCGAATTCTCGCGGTCGTGTTTCCACAACGCGAACTCGAGATCCTCGCCTACAACCGGATCGTCAAAGACCTCGCCGGGCAGACGCCTCAGGCTGTTCTTGAACGACTCCAGGCGATCGGAAGCGTCGAACCCCTGCCAGATGGAGCGGATCCGACCCCGAACGAGCCAGGAACCCTTTCCATTCGACTCGATGGAGGATGGCTGCGCTTCACCTTCCCCCCCGATTCGATCGATCGGGATGATCCGATCGCCTCGCTCGACGTCTCGCTCTTGCAGACCAGGATCCTCGAACCCCTGCTGGGAATCGGCGATCCGCGACTGGACAAACGGATCGGTTTCGTGGGAGGCATCCGAGGAAACGCCGAATTGGAACGCTTGACGAATCAGGGCGACTGGGCGATCGCCTTCAGCATGCATCCCACCAGCATGGACGAGTTACTTCGAGCCGCCGACGCCGGCGAGATCATGCCTCCCAAATCAACCTGGTTCGAACCCAAGCTCCGGAGCGGCCTGTTCGCGCACCGATTTGAAACCACCAAGGACTTCCCCCGATGAGCAACCACATCGTCACTCAATCGGATCCATCGACTACAGAGGCCTCTTCTTCGGAAGGTGCCGTGATCCTGATCGCCGACAATTTTGAAGCCTCCGGAATCGAGACCCTCTCAAACCTCGGACATCGAGTCGTCAGCATCCCCGACCTCTCCCCCGAGACGCTTGCCGCCGCGATCGACGAACATGACCCGCAGATTCTCGTCGTTCGCTCGACGAAAGTCCGGGCAGACGCGATCGCGACCGCCCGCCAACTGGGACTGATTGTTCGTGCCGGCGCAGGCACCGACAACATCGACGTCGAGGCCGCCAGCGGTCGCGGGATTTCGGTGGCCAACTGCCCCGGAAAGAATTCGCTTGCGGTCGCAGAACTCGCCTGGGGGCTCATTCTCGCCTGCGATCGTCGAATTCCCGATCAGGTCGCCGACCTTCGCGCGGGCCGCTGGAACAAGAAGGAATACTCCAAGGCTCCGGGACTCGCGGGCCGCACCCTCGGCATCGTCGGTCTCGGAAAGATCGGCGAAGCCATTGCTGATCGAGGAAACGCGTTCGGCATGCGGGTCTTTGCCTGGAGCCGATCCATCACCGAGGCCCGAGCGAAATCTGCGGGCTGCCATGCATGCGAGAACCTCATCAACCTGGCTCGAATGTGCGACGTAATCTCCGTCAACGTGGCGGCCAACCAGGACACCCGGCACCTCATCTCCGCCGATTTCCTCGCGGCCATGAAGCCCGGTGCCATTCTTATCAACACCAGTCGCGGATCCGTCGTCGACCAAGCGTCACTCGCTCAAGCGATCCGCGACAAGGGTGTCCGAGCAGGCCTCGATGTCTTCGCGGAGGAGCCGGGCAAGGACACCGGAGAATTCAGCGACGACATCATCAGCCTTCCCGGGGTGTACGGAACCCATCACGTCGGGGCTTCCACGGATCAAGCACAGGCAGCGATTTCCGCCGAAGCTATTCGGGTGATTCGAGTCCACCTGGAAACCGGTCACACGCCGAACTGCATCAACCTCGCGAGCGGAACCGGCGCCGCGACGCTGACCATTCGCCACTTCAACCGGCCCGGCGTCCTCGCCACCGTCTGCGATATTCTGAGCCGAGGAGGAATCAACGTCGAAGACATGGAGAACGTGATCTATGTCGGCGGCGCCGCCGCCTCGGCCCGGATCCGGGTTTCGGAAGTTCCCGAGAGCGAACTCGTGCAGGCGTTAGTCGCCGGACCGAACATTCTCAGTGTCGGCGTCTCCGCCCATTGAGCGCCCCGGGCATCACCGTCGTTGCAATCAATCTTCCCGCTCGTTCGAGTTCATAGGCGTTACCCAAACATGACCACCACTTCCTCCCGCATCTTCAATTTCTCCGCAGGCCCCGCCGTGATGCCAGAGGCCGTGCTCGAACGGATTCGAGAGGACGTCTGGAACATCGATGACAGCGGCATCGGTGTTCTTGAACACAGTCATCGCGGACCGGTCATCGACCGTGTGTTCGACGAGGCCATCGAGCGATGCCGGAGCCTCGCGAGGCTCGGCGACGACCATGAGGTACTCTTTCTTCCCGGCGGCGCGAGCATGCAGTTCGGCATGATTCCAATGAGCTACCTCCCGAATGACGCCACCGCCGATTATCCGGACACCGGCACTTGGACGTCCAAGGCGATCAAGGAAGCGAAGAAGTTTGGCTCGGTCAACGTCGCGTTCGATGGATCCGCCTGTGGTTATGACCATTGCCCCAAGGCCGACGAACTCTCGCTCACGCCGGGCGCCGCCTACCTCCACTACTGCTCCAACAACACGATCTACGGCACCCGATACGCGGCTCCGCCGGTCACCAACGCGCCGCTGGTATGTGACGCAAGCAGCGACATGTTCGCTCGCCCTTGGCCGTTCGCCGATCATGCCATCGTGTATGCCGGCGCCCAGAAAAACCTCGGCCCTTCTGGCCTGGCGTTGATCATCATTCGCAAGGACATGCTTGAGAAAGGCTGCCGGGAGACGATCGATCTTCTGGACTATCGCAAGCAGGCGGACCAGGGTTCAAGGCTGAACACGCCACCCGTCTTCGGGGTTTACTGCATGGGGCTGGTCTTTGAATGGATCATCGAGCAAGGCGGTCTGATCGGAATCGCGGAAAAGAACACTGCCAAATCGAAGGTGATTTACGACGCGATCGACGGCAGCGGCGGCTTCTATCGCGGGCACGCCCAGAACGACAGCCGCTCCGAGATGAATGTGACCTTCCGACTGCCGAACGAAGACCTCGAGAAAGTCTTCGTCACTGAGGCGAAGTCGCATGACATGGACGGACTCAAGGGCCACCGATCAGTCGGCGGGATCCGGGCATCGATCTACAACGCCTTCCCGATCGAGGGCTGCCGTTCACTCGCGGGATTCATGGCGGACTTCGCGACAAAGAACGGCTGACCGGAGAACTTCCTCGGAAGTGACGACGCTCCGACGGTTCAAGTGAATCCTGCTCGGAGGAATCCGTGACGAGGTCGCCCGGACGAAGGAGAATCCGATGGGCTGGTCTGACGTCATCTTCGGCTACGAACTCCCGGTCCTCACCCCAAAGGTCAGCATAGCGCTAACACTCGCGTCGATCGCGGTGATCGGAACCGCGCTGCTCTTCATTCACGCCCGACGCGTCTATCCGAGCCGCCGATGCCCGAAGTGCGGCTACGACCGCACGCATGCCGAATCGGAGGTCTGCACCGAGTGCGGCATCCGACCTTCGTCAGGGGCCTTCCGACTTCCTCCCTGGTCGACCATCGCCTGGATCAGCCTGCTCTGCATCGCCACGCTCAGCTGGCCCGCCTACAAGGCGTTTCGATGGTCCGAGGTACGTGGATGGACACCCCCGCTCCCCGCCTATCGCGTCGAAGTCGTTCGGACGTTCTCGACCGGGCACACGTTGCAGCGACTCCACTGCCGAGACCCCTTTAGTCCTGATTATCCGTTCGTACTGCGAGTGATCGATGCCGGCGGTACGGAACGCGTCGCCTATCCATGCGATGGATGCGGAGGCAGCATTGGGCTCTGGACGATGGACGAAGCGCCCGAACTTATCGACGGCGATGAATTCGCCGACGTGATCTTCGTGAACAGCAGCTCAGGAACCCAGTGCTTCGCCACGTATACCTGCTATCGACTCGCCCCCGACGGCTCGGTGGTTCCTTCCTGGACCCGGGAAGACGGCTGCAACGCGGTGTTTCAAGATGTAGACGGCGACGGAAACGTAGAGATCGTGACAATCGACGATTACCGGTACGTCTTCGCCTGCGGCGCCTGCCTGAATCCACATGTTCGCACCGTCTACCAATTCTTCGGCGACGGATGGATACTCGACACCGACGCGATGCGGAAACCGGCCCCCAGCCAGGACGCATTCGACGAAGTGAAGCGGACCCTGCTTGCCTTCGACTGGTCCGAGGAGATCGCCGAGGATGGACCGTACGACCCCTTCTACACGAAGGCGGTCGGCGAACTCTGGGCGGTGATGCTCGATCTGATCTACGAAGGCAACGGGCAAACGGCCGTCGATCTTCTCGATGCGGTATGGCCCGAGCATCTCGACAACCGGACCGCGGTCCTCGCGTACTTCATCGAGAAGGTACGGATCTACACCGGAAGAAGCGGGACCTGGGAGGCGATCGCAGGCATGCAGGATCCGCCGGTCGACTGGCCCGCCTTCTCAAAGGAATGATCGAAGGCGATCCGTCGGTTGATCATTCCGCGGCCGACGGGGCCTGCAATTCATCGAGCAGCCGTTCGCACGCCGACTCGATCAGGTCGTACATGTGGACGAACCCGTCGGCGCCTCCGTAATAGGGATCCGGTACTTCTCGATGCTGGGAATCCGGATGCCATTCAAGCAGAAGCCGCACCTTGTGATCCGGTGCGCCTCGCTCCGACAACAACGCCGCATTGTCTTGATCCATGCAGACGAGAAGATCGAAGGCCTCCCAATCCCCGTCGTGCACCTGGCGGGCGGTGGTCGACAGATCGAACCCGCGACGTTCCCCCTCCGCCCGGGAGCGAGCATCCGCCGGTTCCCCCGCATGCCAACCCCCGGTTCCGGCGCTGTCGATGTGGAATCGATCGGTCAATCCGCGGCTCTCTAGGAGATGCCGGAAAACCGCTTCGGCCGCCGGTGAGCGGCAGATGTTGCCCATGCAGATGAAGAGGATGCGGGTGGGGTCGGTGGTCATGCCCCGATTCTCGACTCGAGGAGCCCGTTCGACAAGAGACTCCGACGAATCCGAAGAAAGAACCGGTCAGATCGGGCCGATGGAAGCGTATACTCCCGTTGCCTTCCAAAGGCATTGCTCTTTGACAACTGGGGCCGACTGGTATCGACCGGACGATGACTGTTTTTCGTTGCGCGTCGTGGAGCATCCATGCCACGTAAAAAGGATGCAAACTTTTATCTGCCAACACGCAGTACGCTCTCGCGGCTTGATCGCCGTGACGGACTCCCGCTTGACGCCCGATGGGGTGGGAATCCGCAAATCATCGGGCTGGATCTGAAGGGCTGGCATGCCTTGGAGGATCGAGACATTCGCATGCCTTGTTCACGGCTTGGGCCGTCGACCCTCCGGGTCGTGAACGAGATTAAGGGACGACTACACGCGTAGACGCGGTCTTCAGCACGTTTTGGGACGGGGGTTCGAATCCCCCCGGCTCCACTGATCCAAATGAGAGAACCCTCGAGCACCCCTCGAGGGTTCTTTCATGTCCATGCC
>CALFOM010000231.1 GCA_937919685.1 uncultured Phycisphaera sp. | reverse complement strand
ACCAAGTCGAGAATGCGATCGTCGAGATTCAGGATTCAGGAGCGGATGACCGAGAAGACGCGGCGATACAGGAGGCCCAGCCCACCGAGCTCAACACCGAGAATTTCGTCCAGGCGAGCGTCGTCGCGACCGAACTGGTCGAGGCAGCTGCTGGGCTGGCGCAGCGGAACGTCGCCCGCCACCTTCATGCGGATCGCATCGATGTCAGAATTGGATCCTTGTACGAGCCATTGACCGCCGAGGAAGCATCGAGCTTCGACCTCATCGTCTCCAATCCTCCGTACATCAGCGATGCTGAATTCGATCTCTGTCCCTCTAATGTTCGCGATCACGAACCCGCGACGGCGCTCCGTGGCGGAAAGGACGGCCTCGACATCATTCGGAAGGTGATCGACGAAGCACCGGCCTGGCTCGTGCCCGGGGGAGTTCTGGCCATCGAGATGCAGTACGACCAAGCATCGGCGGTTCAAACCCTCTTCGCGGCGGCGGGGTTCGAGGAGATTCGACTCCATCAGGACATCGATGCACTGGACCGCGTGGTCTCAGGACGACTCCCGGGCGCCTGAGCCCGACGGCGGCGACGCTCGCTTGGCCTCGATTCCGGATCATCTGAGGATCATCTGAGGTCGGGCCGAGGCGAGGCGAGCTGAGGCGGCTCAGTCGCTGGACGAGGGTGAACTGGCGAGCGCCTTGTGAACTTCGTCGATCAGCAAGGTGACTTGGAACGGCTTGAATAGAAAAGCTTCAAGACCCTCCTGGCTCGATCGGACGATCGAGTGGTGGGGGTCGTAGCCGAATCCGGTCATGAGGATCACCGGAAGATCGGATCGCAGATTTTTCGCCGCCCGGAAGACTTCATATCCGTTCCGATCCGGCATTCGAACATCCGAGATGACGAGGTCAAACGGGGGGCCGTCTGATTCGAGCGACTCGATGGCTCCGGATCCGTCGGTGTGAGCCTCGACGTGAGCGCCTCGTTGCTCTAGAAGCTTCTTGATCGCGCCGCGGATGGTTTCTTCATCGTCGGCGACGAGTATTCGCCGCCCGTTCATGAGCGGATCATCGATCGACTCCGACGCGTCATCGGTTGTCCCGAGGATCGTCTGTGGTCCCGAAGTACAGGCCAGCACTTTCGCCCGGACCGATTCGACCGAAGCGATGATCGCATCCAGTTTCTCGGCCATGGGTCCGTCGCCGACGTAGCCGGCTCGAAGTTCGGCGGCATTCCTCGTGATCGACTCGAGCGGTTGGTTCATCTCCCCGAGCACGGTGCTGGAGAAGCTACGATTGGTCGTGTATCGCTCCACGACCAGCATGTCGAGGATGTTGATCGCCATCGCGATGTACCGTCCATAAAGCTCCACGAGCATCTGATCACGTTCGTCGAAGGCGTTTGGCTCGGAACTCTCGACGTTCAGGATGCCGACCACGCGGTCCCGCAATTTGAGTGGCACCGTCAGGCTGCTTAGGGCATCCGGAATCCCGGTCACGTAGAACGGATCCTCATGCGTATCACGGCAAAGGTAGGCCTCTCCGCTGGTGGCCACCATCCCTGAGATCCCGTTGTCGGTCCGACTCGCGTAGAGACGCTCTCCGATCGAGAGCGGTTCGATTCCCGAGCCCATTACCAGTTCGAGTTGACCGGTTTTTCGGTTGACGAGTCGGACTTCGAAGTGCTCGAAGCCGATCACCGAGCGAATCGTTCGAATCACTTTGTCTTCGACGAGGCGGAGTCGCGCACCGACGTCGAGCGGATTGATGGTGTCTGGATCGAGATCGAGGAGGTCGCCGCCGGCGCCGTCGATCTCCTCCACGAGCAGTTCGGTACGTTTTAGATCGGTGACGTCGGAGATCAGAGCTGCCACGGTCCGTCGAGAGGGATCGTCGGGCATGGGCGAGCAGATCACGGCGTAGTGACGATCGCCGTGGCTGAAGTCCATTCTGGCGCATTCGCCGTTGTCGACATCGGGATGTTGCATGAAGCCCGAGATGGCCTCCGCCGCGGCATCCGAGAAGAGCCGCAGCAATTCCGGGCTGTGGTCGGCGAGTTGGTCGTTCATCCAGACGATCTCGCCCTTCTCAACGACGACGGCGACACCTTCGCCGAGCCCGTCGAGGGCTGCAGTGATTCGAGGATCACCTCCCGAGAGCTCCTCGGGGACAATATCGCACGCGGTGCGAATAAAGTCGGCAACGACATCCGGCATCCGGTCGAGGAACGACTCGGGGGAGGTTCCAGCGGGGAGGACCAGCCGGGCACGTGATCTGGAGTCGGCATCGTTCATCGGCCGAGTGTTCCTATGGGACGACGGGTGGGATCGGGAATCGTTTCCCGGAAGACGGCATGAGGGAATATCGGCCCGGCATCGATGGTGGCTGGAGCCCGAGCCAGTTGTTTGAATCGAACGTGACACCTTTCACTGTTCCACCGTGACCATTCGGGCGGGGGTAGGATGGGGTTCCGCCATCGTGAGCATGGCCCGCCGGGGGCCTTCGACGGATGGGCAGCCGAGTCCGGAACAACCTTTCCAGATGATTCAGGCGAAGGGAATCACCAAGCGATACGGCCGGTTCACGGCGGTCAAGGACCTCGATCTGGAGGTTCCGGACGGCATGGTCTGTGGTCTTCTGGGTCCGAATGGAGCCGGCAAGACGACGACCATGCGGATGATCACCGGAATGCTGCCGCCAGACGAAGGCTCGTTACGGGTCGCTGGCCACGCGATGCCCCAGGAGCGTCGGGCCGCGCTCAGCCGTCTCGGGTACCTCCCGGAATCGGCACCCTCGTATCCCGAGATGCGGGTCATCGAGTTTCTTCGATTCAAGGGGAGACTCCTCGGGCTCGATCGGGCGACGATCGATCGGACTGCCGGCGTCGCCTTGGAGGCGTGTGATCTCGCGGAAGTCTCTCGGCGACTGATCGGGCAACTGAGCAAGGGCTTCAGGCAACGTGTGGGATTGGCGGCATCGTTGATGGGTGATCCCTCGCTCCTCGTGCTCGACGAACCGACGGTGGGGCTCGACCCGCGTCAATTGCGTGACTTCCGCCGCCTGATCCGCCGGCTTGCCGAGACCAGGACCGTGCTGCTGTCCAGCCACATCATGCAAGAGATTGAAGCGGTCGCGGACCACATCGTGATTCTCAACGGTGGTCGGAAACTGGCCGAAGGAAGCATCGATGAACTTCGCAGCGGCGTGAATGGGAGGTCCTCCATTCGGATTGCCGCGCCGGCGGACGATGCATTGAAGTCAAGGCTGGCCGCCGCGGTCGATGGCATCGCGGAAGTCCATGTCCCGGCCGAAGTCGCCGCGAACGGCGATCTCCGCTTCGAATTCGACGGCCCGGACAGGGGTCAGATGATTGGCGCTGCGATCTCAGCCGCCGGCGGCTCGATCATCGAACTTCGACACGATGCCCCAGGGCTCGAAACGGTATTTCTCCAACTTCTGGATCGAGAAGCCGGCGATCATGGAGGAGCGGCATGAAAGGCATGCTCGCCATTGCCCGTCGCGACCTCGCGTCGACCTTTCTGGTACCGACCGGGTGGATCATCCTCGCCGGCTGGGGGTTGGTCGCCTCGATCATCTTTGCCTTCGCGTCTTTTCAGGAAGGTGAGCCCGCCACCCTGCGGGCGGTGATCTCGATCGCGGGTTGGGCGATCGCAGTCGTCGCCCCGGCGATCTCGATGCGGAGTTTCGCTGAGGAGGCCAGGCTCGGGACGCTTGAAATTCTCCTGACATCTCCCTTGTCCGCGCTGGAGCTGGTTCTCGGCAAGTTCATTGCCGGCGTCGGGGTTCTGTCGGTGCTGGGCATTCCGATTCTCGTACTGTTCGGCGTCGCGGAGATCTACGGGAATCCTGATCCCGGCGAACTCGCGAGCGGGCTGCTCGGGCTCTTGCTCGCCGGTGCCTCGCTGATCGCATTGGGGCTCTTGGTCTCGACCCGGACCTCCAGCCAGGTCGTTGCTTATCTCGTCACATTCTTCGTCTTCTTCGCGGTGGTCCTCGTCGCCAAGGGCGTTCCGGTTCTGGTTGAGTTCCTCCCGGCGAATTTCCTCACGCCCGAGAAGACGCTCGCCTGGATCGAGTGGACAGCCGGCCTCGACCCATTGCTCAGACTTGATGAGTTCGCGATCGGTCTCTTTGATTCCGCCAACCTCGGCTGGTTCATCGCGGTCTCGGCGTTCTTCCTCTTCGCAGGAGGGGTCTCGCTGGCTGCACCGCGTCGGATCCGGCCGACCACGCGATCGCGTCGGATCTTCGCGATGCTCCTCTCCGCAACGGGCATCCTCGGTGCCGCCGTCTCGGCGATCGCTTTCTCGGTGCTTCTCGAATCACCATTGCTACGAATCGAGGCCGACCTCACCAAGACCAGGGCCTATTCGCTTCAGTCGAGCACCGTCGAACTCCTCGAGTCGCTCGAACCCGGTTGGTCGGTTCGTCTGCTGGTCGCTCGAGACGATGCCGATCCGGTGACCATGAGACAGGTCGATGAAGTCGTTCAACGCATGGATGAGGTGACCCCAAGTCTTGAAGCGGAGCGGATCGACCCCGTGGATCCACGCTCGATCGCTCGCTACGAAGCCGTTCTGGAGTCGCTGGTTTTGCGGGATAACGCGACGATCTCGATTTGGGAAAGAAAGATCCAAGCCGGTGTCGAAGCTTTCGAGTCGCTTCGCGCGGTGGGGCGTGACGTCGCACCCTCCGCGGCAGCGTTGCTCCTTGAGTTGCCAGAAGAGAGTCCGATCCACCCCTTGATAGAGCGCATTGGACTTGTCTTCGGGACGCTCGCCGATCAGGGTGGGGCTTTCACGGCGTTCATCGACGAGAGTCTTCGAAGCACCAGCCAGCAACCATTGCCGAACTGGCGCCTCGCGCGAGTCTCGCTCGCGGCGAACAACGGCACGCAGGCGGGGGAGATCGAGCAGGTCGCCGATGTGCTTCGGCAGTGGGAGATCGATCCGGGAATTCCAGCATCGGCCCGGGACTGGTCGGCGATCACTATTCCGGCGATCGAGGCCGTGGCGGTGCAGCTTCGAGCTTCCGGCGACGAACTCGACGTGCTCGAGAACGAACACCCGCTCGTCGCCGCGGTCATCGCAGAATCGATCGCGGAAGGCGATGTGGCCATCGTCGACGGTCCGCACGGCTCGTTGGTGATCCCAGCCTGGCAGTTGTTTCCTGCGAGTGCGATTCGACAGGGCGGCGATGGTGCCGTGGTCGGATTCGATCGTCGATTCCAGGGCGAGGAGACACTGGCCGCGGCGATTCGAGCCCTTCAGCTGGGCCAGATGCCCAGGGTCGTTTTTGTCCATGCCGAAGATCGATCACTTCTCCGCGATCGGGATGACGGGTTGGAGGTCGCCGGTATCACCAATGCACTGCGCACCGCCCGCTTCGACGTCGCGGAGTGGATTCCGGGCCGGACGGAACGCCCGCTCGCCGCACCGGACCGTGTCACGGTGTGGTTCGTGATGCCGCCGTTGCAGCGGAAGGGGCTGGAATACAGCGACGCGGAAAAGGCGTTGCTTGGTGCAGCCACCGGGCTGATCGCCGAAGGACAGCCGGTTCTGCTGACCGTCGCACGGAGCATGCTGCCGCTGGTCGGAAAGCCGGATCCTTGGTCGACGGTGGCGTCGACGCTCGGCTTGGAGATCGATACCGCACAAGTCGTCTTCGAGTGGATGCCGGACATGGCGGAAGGGGGCTCGGTCAAGACCTGGCAAGAGATCGATGGTCATCCGCCGGCGAATGACGCACCAGGAGGCGCGATCATCGAGGCCCTGCGTGGAAAGAGGTTGTTCGTCTCGCATGCGACGCCGATCAACGTCGTGCCGACGACTTCCAGCAGCGCGGTGGTGTTGGCCGAAGTTCGACCGAATGCGTTGCGATGGCTTGAGAATGATTGGCGTGGCGACGGCGTGCAGATCGAGAAGATGCCGGGAGGCGACCGATTCGACGGGCCGATTCCGGTTGCGGTCGCGGTCGAGTCGATGGGCGAGAACGGTATGCAGCGTCTGGTCGCGGTGGGATCGGGAGGTTGGGTCCTCTCCGCGCTGGTCAACGAAGCCGGCACGCTGGGGGGTGACCGACTGGTCCTGACCAATCCGGGCAATCGGGAGCTCGCCTTGAGCAGCATCGCGTGGCTCGCGGGGCTCGATGAACTCGTCGCCACGGCGGCCACCGGTGGTGAGATCTCACGGTTCTCCGGGCTTTCCGACGGTTCGCGGGCAGCTTGGGGATTCGGGTTGATGGCATTGCTCGGTCTGGGTCCGATGCTGCTCGGAACCGCGGTGTGGTCGATGCGGAGGGCGGCCTCATGACACTCCGCAACGTCGGTCTGATCTGGTCGCTGGCGATCGTGCTTCTGATCGCGTCATCGGTCGCATGGCGGAACTCCGAATCCACCGACGATGAACTTCAACGAGCAACGGTCTTTCCGGGCGGAGTTCCGGTTGATTCGATCGATCGGCTCGTCGTCGAGATTCCCGGAGAAGTATCGCCCCGATCAATGGTCTTCGAACTCGGCGAGGAGGGCTGGCGTCAGACGCGGCCCTTTGAGATCGCCGCCGATGGATTCGCGATTCGCCAACTCCTTGTCGCGGCCGCGGATCTCACGGCGAGTCGTCGAACCCCGATCGTAGACGTCGCCGCGGCGGACGGACCCGGGCTAGCCAGTCTGGGGCTCGATCCTCCCGAGGCAATCATCGGTTTCGAGGGACCAGGCTTCGAATTGGCGATCGAACTTGGTGCGAGGACGGTGGCGGGACGAAGTTGGGTTCGAATCGCTGGTGATGATGAGGTTCTGGTGGTCGATGACGATCTTCATCAGCGTGCCATCGACGACGACCCCCGAAATTGGCGGTCGCGTCGTTTGTTTTCGAGCGACCGGGAGATCATCGGTGTGACGATCGAGAACGGGTCGACCGTCACTTCGGTGGCGCGGACCGGTCGTCGTTGGAGGCTCGCGTCGCCGGTCGACTCCCGGGCCGATGGTCCCTCGATCGACGGTCTGCTGGGTGTTCTCGGCCGGGTGGAGCATGACGGTTTCGTCGTGGACGGTGACTTCGATGCGTCGCGATTCGGGCTCGCGGACCCGGCGGCAACCATCACGGTTCGCCGCGATGATGGCGCTACCGAGACGTTGATCATTGGTGGGCCGGCTGGACTGGTGAGTCGAGATCGCTTCGCGATGATCGAAGGCATGCCGATGGTGGTTCGAATCGACGAAGCAACGCTTCGAGGGCTGCTTCCTTCGGTTCTGGGGCTGATCGAGCCGACGGGATCCGGGGTTCGCCCGGCGGATGTGAAGTCGATCGAGATCACCGCGATGGAGGACTTCGTCAGGCTGGAGCGGGATCTTGACCAGTGGACGATTGAAGTCGTCCGCGGAGACGACCGGGTCGCCGGCCTCGCTTCCAACGACTACGTCGGCGCGTTGATCCAAGCACTCACGTCGACGCGAGGCACTGAAGTGATCGTGCAGGAATTCCCCGCGCAATTGGCGATCGCCACCGTCGTCTTCCACGGTTTCGACGGCCAGCCTCTGGATGCAGTGCGAATCGCACGCGAAGGTCCTTCGGGCCGTTGGGCGTTGGAGAATGGCGATGGCGTTCTTCGACTGCTTCCCGCGAGCACCCAGATTCCGTTGGCGGCCAACGAGTGGCCCATTCTCGAACGTTGACATCACGCCGAACGCTGGCTCCACACCACCCGATCCTCTCCGCGACGACCGGACCAGATTGTCTCGAACGAGGCCTTCTGCAAGAGATCTCTCGGGAGCGGGGTGGCCGGTGAATGCGCCACATCCGTGGTCGCCATCGCGGTGAAGACGAGGGCTGCGTCGACGAGATCCGCCTCGAAGAGACTTCGCAGGAGACCGGGTCCGCATTCGGTCAGCAGCGTGGCGACTTCATAATCTTCGACCAGTCGACGGAGGAGCGATCTCATCCGGCCCGCCGAGAATCGGCCTCGGAGGGTGCCGCGCACGCCATCGCTCGCCTCTTTGCCGGCCGCTTCCTGGATCGGCAGGATCGTGGCGCCGGCTGCGGTGAGCCGCGCGGACCGTGCGTGAAATTCGCTTCGTCCGTCGTCGCGGCACGCGATGATGACCTGTCCGCCCGCCGTCTTGAGAATCGAGGCGGTCGGAGGGGTTTCAACATCAGGATCCACGATCACGCGGATTGGCGTACGACGTCGGCGGACCTCGCGGGCGTCGAGCCGGGGATCATCCGCGAGGATCGTGCCGATTCCCGTGAGAATGGCGTCGATTCGTCCCCGCTCCCGATGGACCATTCGCAGTGAGCGAGGACCGGAGATCCAGGGCGAGACATCGGGCGGCGTCGAGAGCTCGCCGCCGCTGGTCTCGGCCCACTTCGTGACGACCCAAGGAAGGCCCGTCGAGACTCTGGCGTGGAAGGAGGCATGGAGTCGCTGAATCGCCTTCACATCCTGCCGGACCACGACTTCGATTCCGGCGTCGCGGAGTCGATCCATGCCGCCCGAAGCGACCCGGTTGGACTCGGGACTGCCGACCACCACTCGGGCGATCCCGGCAGCGATGATCGCATCGACGCATGGGGGTGTCCGGCCGTGATGATTGCACGGCTCGAGGGTCACCCATGCCGTGCCACCGCGAGCGGCGTCGGCGGCGTGCCGAATCGCCTCGATCTCCGCGTGCGGTCCGCCGGGACGACGGGTTCTCCCCTCGCCGACCACCCGGCCGTCCGCGTTCGCGATGATGCAGCCGACGGAGGGGTTCGGCTCGGCTTCACCATGTCCACGCAACGCCCTGCGAGCGGCTCGTTCCAGCATGCGGCGGTCGTGATCGTGCGTTTCGATCGACATGGCGTTGCTCTCGGCAGATCCGAAATCGAGTTCTGGCTAGCAGCCTACCGTGATGCCGCGGATTCATCGTCGAGATCGACCATCCCGCGGATTGAAACCGCCTAAGGACCGGGTCGTCGATCCCGTGGGTGGGCGTCACTTCCTCGCGATGGTGGCGATGAGGATGTCGTCTTCGTTTTTTCCGGCCTGATGCGTTTCGGTCAATCGCATCAGGTGACTGACCCATCGCTTCGGTGTCCCGGCCTCTTTGATCACCTTCTCGAGGCCGTCGATGCCCATCAGGCGTCCATGACGATCCCGGCTTTCGATCGAACCATCGGTGTAGAGGATGATCAGATCGCCGGGAGCCATTTCGGCGCGATGTTCTTCGCATTCAAAGTCGTCGATCGAGACCGCCCCGAGCATCATCGCGGTCGGTTCCAACCGGCGCGGAGGGTGTCCGGTGGTTCTCAGAAACGCCGGTGGATGCCCGGCATTCGCGTAGCGAAGGACTCCCTTCTTCGGATCAACTTCGACGATCACCGCGGTGGCGAAGATCGAGTGAGGGCTCAGGAGGAGATGGACGTAGTGATTCAGGCACTGAAGCACCGCGGCGGGGCCGATGTTCGGTTGCTCCGCGAAGATTCGCTCGATCTCGCCGGAGAGTCTGGTCACGGTCATGGCCGCCGCAAGTCCATGTCCGGTGACGTCCAGGAGGAGAACCCGAAGGCTGCCGCCGGGGCCTCGGGAGGCGTGGATGAAGTCGCCGCCGAGATCCCGCATCGGCTTGAACACGAAATCAAAGGTGATCTCGTCGTCGTCGATCGGATCCGGAAACAGGGACTCGTGCATGGTCCTTGCCTGGGTCATCTCCCGGCGAAGGCTGAGGAAACTTCGCTTGAAGGCCTCCGATCGGAATCGCCGTCCCCATCGTCGCATTCTGAAGTGAGCCACCAGAATCCCGGGGATGAGCACTAGAGGAGCGAGGACCACCCGAACCACGGTCCCGAGGGGATCGCCGCCCAGGCCGAATAGGAGTTCCAGTGCGATCCAGGCCAGGAATACCGGGCCGATCGCCCGCACTGATTCACGCGGCGTCCAAGGAAGGAACAGCGTCGATACGAAGTGCATGACGAAGAGCCAGCCGATGGTCCCCTCGGTTCCGGCAGGATCATCACGAAGCAGCACCATTAGTGCCAGATCCACGAAGCTGATGAGCAGGATCAGGATGCTCGCGGCTCGAACCAGATCGGATCGGCGTTCCAGGCGGGGGCGGACCGCCCAGAGGAACCACCCCAGAATCAAGACTGAGATGAGCGGCGCCGCAGCGTATACACCGATTCGGAAGGAACTGGAACTCTGTTCGCCGAGGGCGAGATCCGGAATCTCAGGATCGAGGAAGGCGATGGTGATGGTGAAGATCGCGATCGCACACTCGAGCGCGAAGAAACTCGCACAGAAGAAAGAGAAACGACGGCGCAACCAAGATTCCAGAGCGACTTCGTACTCGCCCCGGAATTCCTCGTTGGCTTCGATGTTCGGGACATCGCTCATATGGTTGTAACGGTAGCGAGCGAGATGAATGACGTGTGATCCAGCCTGTCAAGAACCTCCGACCCATCCCTCGTTGGACCACGAGAAATGTTGGACCACGAGAAATGGAACAGGCCGCTCACGAGGTGAATCGCGAGCGGCCTTATGGGGGTTCGGGGACCTTCTGGGAGCGGGGCCGATTAGGCCTCGGCGAGCACGGCATCCTTGAGGCTGTCGGGCATCACGCGATATTCGGCCGGTTCCATCGAACTGGTCGCGCGTCCGGCCGTCATGGAACGGAGCACCGTGGTGTAACCGAACATCTCCGAAAGCGGGACTTCGGCGGTGATGACCCGCACGACGCCACGAAGTTCGGAGTCGACGATGTGACCTCGGCGGCTGGCGATGTCGCCACTCACCGTGCCGAAGTAGTCGTCGGGGGTGACCACCGAGAGTTTCATGATGGGTTCGAGCAGGGCGGGGCCGGCCTTGGTGATCGCCTGTCGGAAGGCGAGAGCGCCGGCCTGTTCAAAAGCGACCTGACTGGAGTCGACGTCATGGTAGGAACCGTAGACCAGTTCTACCTTGACGTTGATGAGCGGGTAGCCGCCGATGACGCCGCTGGACGCAGCGGCGCGGACGCCGGCCTCGACCGAAGGGATGTATTCGCGGGGGATGACGCCGCCGCCGATCTTGTCGACGAATACGACGCCGTTCTTCATCTTCAGTTCCTGTTCCGCGGCTTCTGCCTCGGTGATGGGACTGACGCTGATGACCGCATCGCCGAACTGACCGCGACCGCCGGTCTGCTTCTTGAACAGGCCGCGGACGTCGTTGGCGGTTCCCAAGATCGTTTCCCGATACGACACTCGAGGTCGGCCGACCGTGACATCCACCTTCATATCGCGAACAAGCTTGTTCTTGATGATCTCAAGGTGGAGTTCGCCCATGCCGGAGATGATGGTCTCGCCGGTCTCGTCGTTGTACTGGGTACGGAAGGAGGGGTCTTCGCGGCGGATGGTGACCAGCGCGTCACCGAGCTTCTTCTTGTCGTCGGCGGTGTTGGGCTCGATCGACATCGAGATCACCGGCTCGGGGAAGGTCATCCGTTCCAGAATCACCGGCTTGTCTGGATCGCAGATGGTGTCACCGGTGAAGGAGTTCTTGATTCCGATCAACGCCACGATCTGGCCAGCGCCGACCTCGTCGAGGGCTTCACGGTCGTTCGC
The DNA here is from genome assembly GCA_937919685.1 of uncultured Phycisphaera sp. Lineage (GTDB taxonomy): Bacteria > Planctomycetota > Phycisphaerae > Phycisphaerales > SM1A02 > UBA12014. The sequence goes on along the minus strand of CALFOM010000231.1, from coordinate 2,723 downwards.
GTGCATCTCGTAGATCCGGGAGACGTTTTCCTTCTTGTTGTTCACGGGATTGAGCACTCGGCTGCCCTTAGTGAGCTTGCCCGAGTAGACACGGACGTAGGTCAGGTCGCCGTGGGTGTCGTTGACCACCTTGAATACGAGGGCGGAGAACGGATCATCCTCGCTGTGGGTTCGAATAATCTTGACGTCCGGATCACGAGGGTCCGTGCCTTCGATGGCCGGCACTTGAGTGGGATTCGGGAGGTATTCGATGACGCCGTTGAGTAGTCGTTGCACGCCGATGTTCTTCAACGCGGAGCCACAGAAGACCGGATTGCATTCAAGCGCGATGGTTCCCTTGCGAACCGCGGCCTTGATCTGGTCGACGGTGACGAGGTCGGGAGTCTCGAGGAACGTCTCCATGAGCGAGTCGTCGAGTTCGGCGGCCTTCTCCAAGAGATCGGCTCGCCAAAGTTCCGCGTCGTCACGAAGTTCTTCGGGAATCTCTTTCTCGTCGACTTTCGCACCGAGTTCGTTGGCGTCGAAGTAGAACGCCTTCATCTCGAGCAGGTCGATGATTCCCGCGAGGTCGTCGCCGCTGCCGATCGGAATCTGCATCGCGATCGCATTGGCTCCGAGCCGTTCCTTGATGGTCTTGAAGCTGTAATCGAAGTCGGCACCGAGCTTGTCCATCTTGTTGACGAAGCACAGGCGGGGAACGTTGTACCGGTCGGCCTGTCGCCAGACGGTCTCGGACTGCGCCTCGACGCCTTCCTTTCCGTCGAAGACGGCCACCGCACCGTCGAGCACTCGCAGCGACCGTTCGACTTCGATGGTGAAGTCGACGTGGCCGGGGGTGTCGATCAGGTTGATCTTGTATTCCGTGTCGTTGAAGGTCCAAGGGCAGGTGGTGGCCGCAGACTGGATCGTGATGCCACGTTCCTGTTCCTCTTGGAGGAAGTCCATGGTTGCCGTGCCTTCATGCACTTCGCCGATCTTGTAATTCATGCCGGTGTAGAACAGGATCCGCTCCGTGACGGTGGTCTTACCGGCATCGATGTGGGCGCAGATGCCGATATTGCGGACGCGGTGGAGGTCGATGGACATCGTTGGTTCCTGGGACTGTCACTTGGCCTGGGCGAGCCGAAAGGCTCTTTTTAGGATCACGTTCCGATCGCAGACCTCGATCGGGGCGAAGGAGGTTCGGAAACACTCCGAACTTCCGGGACTTTGATTGTTCTCTTGAGACCGTTGCCGGGTGGGGCGACGCTGGCGCAATTGCTGGGTTAGCAGCTGGCGTCATCGTCGTTGTTGTAATCACCTGGCATCGGAATCACTCCTTTGACTCCAACGCCGATCGGCGATGGCGGGGACGGGGCCCCGAGTGGAGAATCCAGCATCTTAGGGAAACCTTCGGTCGAATCAAGCGGCTTGGGTGAATAGGTGGAGTGGATACCCGCAGTCAGATGCCGGCGGGCATCGGTCTGATCGTCGGATTTATCCCCCGGAACGCGGTTTTATGGTGTTGCGGCTCAGGATGTTCGAATGAACTCCGAACGGTTGATTCCCACGGTTTCGAGGACCGGGGCCACCTCTTGCACAAAGCGGCGTCCGTCTTGGACGTAGCCCGCGGTAGGTTTGAGCTCCGGGATGTGTTCCTTGAAGAATCGGTTCATGCGGATCATCGCCAGTTCCCGCAGGTACTTGGCGGTCATCGACGCGAGGGCGATCGGGAGATGCCGATCCTCCGACCCGGTCTCGAAGCCGATGACGAAGCCACCTTCGGAATCGTCCACCCGGTACCGACTCACCGAGGGCGTCTCACCGAGAATCCGGATCGCCCCGTCGGGGAAGCAGTCTTGAAGCCAGGCCCGGTAGTGAGACCGTCCGCCCTGGCGATCGCAGACGATCCGCGGGATCGCATTCGGGTCGGCCGACCGACTCGCCTCGCGGATCCGCACCACATGTCGGACGACCGTGTCGAGGTTGATCGACGCCTTGTTTGATCCGCCAGCGAGTCGTCGGTTGAATTCTCCGGCGTCGATCGCCTCGCATTGCAGGTCGAGGAGACGTACGCCAGCAGCGTTCATGCCACGGTCGAGCCGGGCGGCATCGATGGCGAGCGCATCGGCATCGTGCGCCACGGGGAGCGTGGTGTTCGATCGGTACCAGGGGGTGGCGACGGAGGTCGGCAGATCTGTGTGGGTCATCGCAAAGAGTGCAGCGTCGGTCGGGGGCGGGGCGTGTCCTCGGTCATCGGGACCGTCGACAACCCGGGTCGAGAGGAATGACAGCACGCCACGCTCAAGATGTCGCAGTGGATGCGCCTTAGCCTGATTCGAACCCTTGAGTTTCTTGCTGTCGTCAACGGCGATGCGTCGGCGAGCGTCGCGGCCGCCACGGGTCACGACGTCGTCGAGGCGTTCCCAGAGGTTCGGCGGTCCGTCCGCAGGGTCCGCGTCGTCGACCGTAAAGACCGAGCATCCCACGCACAATGGTCCCAGCATCGGGCCATATCCCGCTTCGTCGATGCCCGCGTAGATCAACATGGTGTCGTTGTGCCACACCGCCGCGTCGATGGGGCGCAGCCGACAGGGAATGCACACGGGCGTCGCGATCTGGTCGCGACGCCCGGGTGGTGGATGGCGGATTATTCGGTCACCCGTGGTGGGCGGCAGATCGATCATGAGCGGTGGGCGTTGCCATCGCTCATGCTCAACTCAGCTCAACTCAGCTCAACTCAG
>CALFOM010000230.1 GCA_937919685.1 uncultured Phycisphaera sp. | reverse complement strand
AACTCGATCCGACCATCGGAAGCCCAGCGGGCGCGGTCGCCCGTTCGATAACTGACGTTCTTCGAACCGTCGCCCTGGAAGCCGCCGCTCAGCGAGATCGCGCCGACCGAATCAAGGTATCCCAGACCGACACCATCCCCTTCGGCCACCAGTTCACCGAATCGGCCGAGCGGAACCCGGTGTCCGCGGGCGTCGAGAATTCTCACTCGAGTGCCGCGGATCGGACGACCGATTCGAATCGAGTTCTGATTCTCTAACGACCCTGACCCGATCGTCTCACAGGCCGTGAAGACCGTGTTTTCCGTCGGACCGTATCCATTGACCACGGTGAGATCCGGGAAACGCTCCTGAATTCTCCGCACATGATCCGCGGAGACAACATCGCCGCCGGTGAGCACGACTGAGAGTGTCTCGAACAAGAGCGGATATTGGTCGACGGCGGCGTGGAAGAGCGCTGCGGTGATCCATGCGCCCTGCACCTGCTCGCGTCGAATTCGATCAGCCATTCCTCGCAGATCGGCTCCGATCCCTTCCCAGCAGACGACCGAACCTCCATTCAAAATCGTCCACCAGATCTCCAGCGTCGAGGCGTCGAACGCCAACGGAGCCGCGTGGAACATCTTAAATCCCGAACCATTGGGAAGAAACCATGCATCCTCGACCAACCGCAGAATCGCCCGATGTGGAATGATCGCTCCTCGCGGCTCGCCCGTCGTACCTGACGTGAACATCGAATAAAACGCCGAATGGAGATCGATCCCATTCACGGCCGCAAAAGCAGCCGATTCGCTCTCATCGAAAGTCGGATCGATCCACACCTCCACATTGCAAGATGAGAACTGGCCCGTGTTCGGGCCGATCGCAAATCGCGGCCGGACGCAAGCCAGTTGCGCGTTGATGCGATCAGGAGGAAGATCGGATTCGATGGGTACGAAACATCCGCCGGCTCTTGCGACGCCCAACATGGCGGCGATTGTGTCGGCGCCTCTGGATCCCGTCAGGACCACGAAATCACCGACGTTCAATCCAGCCTTCGCGAGTTGCGCCGCAATGCTCTGACTCCACCGGTCGATCTCTTGATAGGTCACCCTACGATCAGCTTCGATGACCGCGACGGCATTCTTCGAACGCCGAACCTGTTCGTCGAACCGTTCGATCACCGAATTATGCTTGGATTCGAAACGATCTCCCACCTCGAAGGACTCGATCCTGACTCTCTCCGTCGGGCTCAACTCTTGGACGGCGCCGAGAAGGAGGCCTGAGTCACCTCGCGACAGGGCCTCGTTGATCTGCTCGAGGATCACGAAGTACCTGGCCAGGAAGGAGTCGCCGGTTTCGCCGTCGAGAATCGTCGGTTCGACCTCGATACCCACCGGCGAACTCGTGGAATCGATGTTTGGGACGACCAACGTCGCCTGGAAAGGCCCTCGCCCAATGGACTGCCAGCGAACGTCGATCTCTCCGTAAGAACGATAAAGGTCATCCTGCGTGATCACGCCGTCGAGCGGCGGGCGGACATGCGTCCCGCTCGGATCTAGACGTCGAATGATGGGTCCGAGCGCGGCCTGCCGATTCTCAATGCCCCCGATGATCATCTTCGCCGTGGCGGCGATCGCGGTGGACAATGGGATGCTCTCCCCGACCGGAACGACGATTGGAAGCAGACTAACCCCGAGCCCACCATCACCAGATTCGCTCGCAAACGGTACGCCGATCACCACCCGTGATTTACCCGAACATCGACCGAGGAGCAACGCCCACGCAAGTACGCTCACCGCCATTGGACTTCCGAATTCGGCGATCGAAAGTCGATTGGACTCCCGGAGCACGCCGGAGTCGTCGAACAACGTGCTGAAGGTAATCCCAGCCTCGTCGGCCCCAAGGAGCGGTATCTTCGGGAGTGCATCCCCCTCGAGTGCGATCTCGACGTGCTTCACCCACCAATCTTCGGCGTTGGAAGTAATCTGAGGCGCACCCTCCAACTCCCCGAGTTTTTCCTCCGGATCGCCGTTGGTAAAAGTTTGGCTGATGATGCGTTCAGCAAGGCGCCCGTCCACCGCGACATGATGAAACACCAGCAGTGTGACCCGCCGTCCTGAATCAACCCAGGTCGCGGATCTGAAACACTCTCCACCGCGAAGATCAAGTGAATGCCGCAAGAGGTGATCTAATTCACGCGCCTGTGGCTCGGCGGAATAGACTTCGACGACGACCGGATCCAATTCGCCAAGTTTCACTTCTCTGGAACCTAGATCGGGATGCCGACAGGTTCGCAGTGTCGCCCATCGCGCTCGCATCTCCTCGATGCGTCGCTCGATGGTCTCAGCCGCTGTCGAAATCGGTTCGATGATCCGCCAAGCGAGGTGATAGCTGCCCGGTGCCGAAATGGCGTCCTCGAAGAGAAGGTCGCGCACGAGTGGATCGAGTGGCCTCCAAGAATTTACGCTGGTCGGAGCGCGGTTGCCGGACTCAACGACCTGCCCGCGCCTCTCGCCGTCGGAGCGGACTCGCTCGGTCCGAGCGGGCGACTCGTCGAGAATCTGAAGGAGTTCAACTGGAGACGCCTTGAGAATCCGGTCGACCGCGATGTTCGACTGGAACTTCTGTCTCGCTCGAATCTGCACTCGGATCGCACCCAAACTGTCAAGGCCCTGCTCGACGAGCGGTGCATCCGCTTGGAGCGAAGTCGATAAAGGAACTCCAAGATCCTGCAATCTCACTCGAATTCCCTCATCAAGCGTCGATTCAGAACCCGCTGCTCCACTCCCCCACGCCGCCGCTCGTTCTCGGAGCAGCGAGCGATCGACCTTGCCATTGCGGTTCCGAGGAACCGCAGAGACCGCCGCGATGATCGTCGGCACGAGCCATGGTGGCAACTCCTTGGCCAACTCCGATCGGAGTTGATCAACGTCTCGCGTCGTCACGACAAAAGCTGCGAGTCGGGCGACATCTGCTTCGATCCAAGTCACCACTCCGGCTTCGCTGACCCCCGGCATCGCGGCCATCACGGTTTCGACCTCACCAGGTTCCACCCGGTGCCCCGCAACCTTGACTTGATGATCCACCCTTCCCAGGTACTCGATGTCGCCGTCGGGAAGGAGCCGTCCAAGGTCGCCGGTCTGATACCAACGAACGCCATTGATCTCACGGAAGCGAGCATTCTCGGGATCGTTCGCATAACCGAGACCAACCGAAACGCCTCCGATCATGATCTCGCCTGGCGTGCCAAACGGAGTCAGCTCTCCCGTCTCGCCTTCGATGCGAATATGCACCCGTCGGATCGGAGGACCGATGGTCGGTCGGTCGGGCCACCGGTCCGGATCGGTCCCCAGATCCAGACTCGTGACCTGCGGCGCTTCCGCCGGTCCATACTGATTGATGA
>CALFOM010000229.1 GCA_937919685.1 uncultured Phycisphaera sp. | reverse complement strand
GCGCCTGGCCAGGGTTCGCCGACGCCGATGTCGAAGTCGACGGAGTCGAAGATCCGCGACGCGAACGGGGTGGCGAGATCCTGGTTGGTGAAATAGGTGCCGAGAAAGCCGATCGCGTCCGGCGATTCGCATTCGTCGTCGAGAAGGTTGCCGTTGCAATCGGACTTCGGGGACTCGATGGCGATGCAGGCATCGAGAAATCCGTCGCCATTGCAGTCGAGCCAGGGAGTGAGGAGGAGCTCGACGGCATCGGGCCGGCCATCGGCATCGCAGTCCGGAGACTGGCATTCGTCAGGCACGCCGTCGCCGTCGAGGTCGAGGCTCTCACCGAACTGGATGTCGCTGTCGTCGGGGAAGAAGTTCTGATTGCAGTCGACATTTCCTACTTCGATGATCGAGTGCAGCAGGTTCTTCCCGTCCTTGTCCGTGGTGGCGTCGCCGGGGAACCAGAGGCCGCTCGGCGTCATGTAGGCCTGATTGCGTTCCGGGACCTGGTCGGGGTCCGCGGTGCCCCATGATTCGAATGTTCGGAACTCCCCGGTCGCCCATCGCCAGTCGCCGTCGGTCACCCGGTCGCTGAGGCCGATCCAGCACCACCGCGGCACACCGTTCCACATGGAGAGGGCCTCGACCACGGCGCCTTGCTCCGCGAACGACTCGAACGCGACCAGTCTTCCGCCGAGGGACGCCGCGACCGAAGCCGCCTCCTCGACCGTCGAGGGGGAGAGGAGGTAGTACTCGTGCGTGCTGCTGGGTATCACCACCGGGCCGGCGATGATCTCGGGATCGCCCGCCCACGCGGAGGAGGCGATGGCGAGGGCGGCGGTCGCGCCTGCGACCGATCGAACCTGTCTGGAGTTTGCTACCTGCAAGGCGGGAATTCCATGGAATCGTTGGCGAACACGGGTCCTTCGAAGTATATCTGGAAATTTCCAGGATTCCACAAGAACGCCTCCGTCGGTTCTCGACGGGGGAGATGTCCTGTTCCAATGGACCGAGGGCGGTATCCTTGGCCCCCACAGGAGCCTGAGATGTACTCATCGGAGCCGAAATCTGGGTTTGCGGAGGAAGCGGCGGAAGCGATGACCGGCCTGCGGAGTGCGTTGGCGGGGCTGATCAGTGGCTGTCGTCAGGTGGCCGGGACCCGGCCGATCGACATCTCCCGTGGTCTCGGCATCGACATGAAGCTCGCCTGGAAGATGTCTCATCTCGCCGAAGCGGCCCGGCCGTTCGATTCGGCGCGACACGTGCCCGGTGGGGCTGGAATGCGGATCTTCCTCGACGCGGCCGGTGCTCGGGACGCGGATCCGGAGGACGTGAAGCGAACCGAGGCCGCCTTCGCGAAGGTGCAGGGGGTGATCGCGGAGCACTGCGGAAGTCGAAAGGTCTTCGAGACGATGGTCTCCGAGATGCAGGAGACCGAGGACCGGCCGCCGGCGCTGGCGGATCGCGAGCGGCTTTTCGAGGGCGCCCGATCGGTATGGGGTCTGAAGGCGGATCTCATCCACCGGATGGACATCCTCCATCCCTGCCGTGTCGAGGGACTCCTCGATTGCGTGACCATCCGGACGCTGGCGGGGACTCGACGCCTTCGTGGTGGTGTTCCGCTCGTGTTCCCGCGTCTCCAGGTCATCGATGATCGAGGAGTGGAGAACCGGAGCAGCCTCCTCGGGCCCTTGGATGAAGACGTCCGAGCGGGTGATTTCCCGATCGTTCGATCGCTTTGCGACGGTCCGATTCCATCTTTCAGCACCCAGACCCGCGAGGAGGGAATGCTCTTCGAGGCGCCGCCGCTCGATGAAGCGGATCCCTCGAGCTTCACGGTGGTGTCGGGAGAGGTTCTCCGGGCCGCGCAGCCGACCAGGGTTTTGGGCGACTCCCACGGCATCTTCCAATTGATGCGCTTCCGCGTCCCCACCTCGATCGCGATCTTCGACGTGCTGGTCCACCAATCGCTGGCCGAGCCCGGCGTCGAGCCCGACGCCTATCTCGCAAGTGAGCTGAATGACTCGGCGAGCCTCATCCACAACGTCCGGCGGGTTCGGCTTCCGATCGGGATTCGTCACCGCGAGGTCAAGATGAACGAAGTCCCGGCGCTGGATTCGAAGGGTGGCATCGGGGAGCGACTGGAGATTGCCATGAAGGCCGCGGCCTGCCGGCGTGAGGAGTTCCGGTGGTTCCGCCTCGAGGCGGAGTACCCACCGATCTGCAGTGTCATGGCCTTCGAGTGCGAGCAACCTTCTTCCGGCTGAGCCGCGGATCCGAAGAGGACGGTCAGGTGGGCCAACCGAACGCGGACAGATCGAGTCCGATTCTCGATGACAGCCGGCGATTGGAGGCCGGAAGATCCAGGTCCGAGAGGCGTTCCTTGATGATTCGATCGGCGTGGGCTCGCCGGCGGGTCTCGCCGGACTTGGTGGCGATTCGACCAATGGCGCTGGCGATGCGTCGTCCGGGGCGGGCGAGGCGTGGGAAGGGTGGAGCTCGATGCAGGGAACTCCGGACCGCAAGCAGGTTGACGCGTCTCAAAACCGCCGCTTCCAACAGGGGTGGTGCTGAAAAGACCGGTCCCGTGTCGGGCGGCGGCGGAAGCGGAATCTTCGAGAATTCCTCGACCCGTGCCAGGTGTCGTGCGGGGTCGTCGCGAAGGCCCTCGAACGGCAGTACCAGGACGTTCTCCGCCCCGAAGACCCGGTCGAGCAGGTCCACGAAGCGGTCGAACCCGAGGAACCCGGGATCGAAGGCTGGAAGTCGGTGGTCGCCCGAATCCAGTGGGCGGAGGAAATCCTCGATCCCGCTGATTCCTCCGATCCGGATCTGTTGGAGCCAGATCGACCGCACCAGGGCATGCTGTTCGCGGACCACGAGCAGGATCCGGGCCTCGGGTAAGAGGCTCGCGAGTCGTTGCACATTTCGTTCGGCGTCGCTCCACCCCGATGCGGGGTTCCCGCTGAAGCGTTCATTCGAGATGATCACGGACGACCCTCGATGATCGATCTCGGCGATCCGATCATCGATCCACCGGCGGGTCGAGTCGGCGTCGAAGTCGAGTTCCCGCGGAAGCACGATGCGGGCGGCGGCTTCCGCCCGATCCGGGAGCGTGTTGAGGGGGCGGCCGTCACGTCCGTCAAGCACATGCTGCTGGAACCAGGTGGAGCCGGTTCGATGCAGCCCGAGATGAATCAACGGTCGTTTCACGGATCGGAGGCCTCGGCTTCCGTCGCATTCCTTCGGATCCGGCCTCGGCCATCTCCGGACGACGCCTCGAGGATGGCGAGATGACGAACAAGAAGCGTGAGCTCGCGTCGTACCTTGCGAAGTCGCAGGTAGAAGACCACGAATCCCTGGAACACCACGAGCGCGACGAGGTAGACGATCAGATCCGTCCCGCGGCTGATTCCGATCGCCCGGGCGATCCTGGTGGTCTGATTCGGATCGAGGGCGGCACTGATTCCCGCGAGCGAGATGATCAGGATGATCACCGCGGCCGGACGACCGATCGATCGCCGGAATCCGCTGATCGCGCCGAAGAGGCCGAGGCATCCGAGGATGGAGATCAAGATGATTTGAAAAGTGGTCATCCGGCGAACCTGCCAATGAGGTAGTGGAGGAGGATTCGGAAGCTCCCGGTCCAGCGCTGACCTTTGTTGCGAGCGTATTCGCTATATCGGATGGTGACCGGATATTCCCGCACCCGGGCGCCGCTTCGGGCGATGAGATCGATGATCTCGCTGGCATGGGCCATGCGATCGGCGGTGATCTCGATCGACGTCGCCGCCTCCCGTGAGAGCACTCTCAGGCCGTTGTGCACGTCGTTCAGGCGCACCCCGCTCACGACGCGATGGAAGAGAACCGCGGACCGCAGCAGGATCCGTCGAGTGGCCGGGATCTCGGAGATGTCGCCGGCGAAGCGGTTGCCCAGCGCGATGTCGCACTCGTCCCCGGCGACACCGGCGACCATCTTCTGGAGATCTTCGAGCCGATGCTGGCCGTCGGCGTCGAAATGGGCGATTCTTCGAGCCCCCTGCGCGAGGGCGTAGTCCGTCCCGGTCTGGAGGGCGGCCCCCTGGCCGCGATTGAGAAAGTGACGCAGGGCATGGGGAGCGCAGTCCTGCAGGACGTCCCAGGTTCGATCCGACGACCCGTCGTCGACGGCCACGACATTCTTGAAGCAGGGGGTGATCGAGCCGATGACCTCCCGGATCGCCTCGGCTTCGTTGAAGACCGGAATGACGACCCAGGTCTCATCCGCGATGGCCGGTTCAAGGCCGTTGTTTGCGTCCGGAAATTTCTCGCTGGCTGGCATTCGCATCAGTTTAACGTAACCTGAAACGAGATTCATGTATCGTCGAACCCCCAATCACGCCCCAGTATCGCCCTCTCGATTCCTGCAAAGGGCATCGACGAGCCCGAATCCGAATCGGACGCCGGACGGCGTTCCGGTGGCCCGATTCGGCCCTGGCGGATGGTGGATCGCCGGACTGGTGGGCGTGATCGTGCTGGTCGTGTTTCACGGTGCCCTGCAGGGGGACTTCGTCTACGACGACTTTCCGAGGATCGTCGAGGCTGAGAGTCGGTTGACGACGTTGTGGCCACCGTCGTGGCTCTCCGACGGCCAGCGACCGGTGGTGCGACTCTCCCTCGCGCTGAATCACCGAGCGGGGGGGCTTGATCCGTTCGGGTATCACGTATTCAACTTGTGCCTTCACGCCGCGGCCGCCGTGCTCGTCTGCCTCGTGGTCTTCGAGGGAGCTCGCCGGCTCGCGCATCGTGGCATCGCCGCGGGCTCGAGACGGAGCCGACTGCTCGTCGCCGCGGCGGTGTCGCTCCTCTGGGCGCTGCACCCGGTCCAGACCTCCACCGCCACCTACGTGATCCAACGTGCGGAGTCGCTCGCGGGCTTCTTCTCTCTCCTCGCGGTGTATGCGCTTCTTCGAGGCGATCGATCCCACCGAGTTCCGACCGGTGTGATCGTGATCGCCTCGGTGGTGATGGCACTCGGTGCCAAGCCCTCGGCGGTGATACTGCCGGCGATGCTGCTGGTCGTGGACTGGTCGGTCCTCACCGGGAGCCTCCGAGAGACGCTGCGGCGTCGAGGCCTGATGCACCTCGCGGCATGGTCCTGCCTGGGCGTGTTGTTCGCGACCGGAGCGGTCTCTTCGCTCTGGCGGAGTGAAGGAGTCGCCGGAGCCGGCTTCACGCAGGCGGGGTCGACTCCGTGGCAATACGCGGCCTCGCAAGTCTCCGCGGCGGCGATCTACGCGAAGATCGCCCTCGACCCATCGGCGATGAGCATCGATCACGGTGTCGACGTTCTTCGCCCCGGCTGGACCCGGCCGGTGGGGGTCGTGATCGTCCTGTCCTTGATCGGGCTCGCGATCGGCGGGTTCGCGCGGAACCGCTGGTGGTGGTGCCTGCCCGCGATCACGATGTTGGTGATGATTCCAACGTCCAGCATCGTGCCGCTGGCCGATCCCGTGGCGGATCAACGCCTTCATCTCTCGCTGCTGCCGGTGATCATCGGGGTCGTCGTACTCGTTCGGCAGGTGGTCGGCCGGCTCCCTGCCGGGGCGACCCGGCCCGCGGGAATCGTCCTCGCGATCCTGTTCATCGCCGTGCTCGCCGCCGAGGCCGCGGCGGTCCGGGCGCGGAACGCCGACTACGCGGATCCCCGTCGGCTCTGGGACGAGGTCGTCGCCCGGAGGCCCGATCATGTTCGGGGGCTGGTGAACCGAGCCTCGGTCGCCCTGCGCGAGGACCGATACGTGGACGCGGCACGCGATCTCCGCGCCGCGGGGGACCTCCAGCCCGGAAATCCGGTGGTGATCATGAATCTCGCGGTGCTCGACCTGCGTGACGGGCGTGCGGAGGATGCGCTCCGTCGCCTCGACGTCGTGGGATCCGTTGGTCGCGAGGATTCGCTGTTGCACGCGGCCCGGGCCGATGCCCTGCGCGATCTCGGGCGATTCGAGGAGGCGGTCGTGGCCTGCGAGGCGGCGCTCCTCATCGAACCGGCCAACGTTCGGATCCGCATCGTCATGGGCAATGCCCTGGCGGAGTGCGGGCGACTCGCCGACGCGGCGACGGTCTTCCGAGCCGCCGCCGAAGTCGCGCGCGACCCGGCCCTTCGGGCGAGCGCACGATTCAACGAGGGGAACATGTACTTCATCCAGAATCGGATGGCCGATGCGATGATCGCCTATGGGGCCGCATTGGCGGCCGATTCCTCCCATTCACGGGCCGCGCAGGGGCTGGAGGAGGCGAGGCGACGTGAAGAATGAAGTGACGGCCGTCATTCCCGCCCGCGATGCGGCAGCCACCATCGAGGCGTGTCTCGACTCGCTGCTCGTGATTCTGTCGCGACCGGATTCCAGACTCGTTCGGGTCTTGCTGGTCGACGATGGATCGCGTGACGAGACCGCGGCCATCGCACGAGTGCGGGACGTCGAAGTCCTCCAGTCCGGCGGGCGTGGCGCCGGGGCGGCCCGCAATGCGGGAATCGCCGCGGCGGAGACCCCTCTGGTCTGGTTCGTCGATGCGGACTGCGTGGCGTTCCCCGACGCCCTCGATCATCTCCTGCCGCATCTCGAGGATCCCGAGGTCGCGGCCGCGGGTGGCACGTATGCGATCGCGCCGGACGCGACGCTTCTCGAGCGACTGATCCACGAGGAGATTCAGGTGCGACATGACCGGATGCCCGAGGAGGTCGATTTTCTCGCGACCTTCGACGTGGTCTATCGGCGAGGCGTGCTCGATGAGGTCGGAGGATTCGACGCGCGTTATCTCAAGGGTCAGGATGCCGATCTCGCCTTCCGGGTCGTGGAGGCGGGGCATCGCCTTCGATTCGATCGTCGTTCCCGGGTGCGTCACCATCATGCCGATCGGATCCTCCGCTACCTGAAGGTGCAGCGACAGCAGGGGTACTGGCGGGTCGCCCTGCATCTCGAGCATCGAGGGCGTGGCGGAAACGCCTACAGCGGACCGCTGGATCATCTCCAGCCTTTCGTCGCAGCCGCATTGCCGCCGAGTCTTCTGGCGCTCGCCTGGCCGCCCCTCGGGCCCGCCGTGCCCGCGACGATCCTGCTGGTCCTGATCCTGATGCAGTTACCGATGGCCCACGCGATGGTGAGGCGGGTCGGATGGTCGATGGTCTGGTTCGTGTTGCTCGGTTCGATTCGCGCGATCTGGCGGGCGGCGGGTCTCGTCCAGGGCGTCCTCGATCGACTGTTTCGACGTGGCGCCATCGCGCCGGGGCCTATCTCGACATGACGCTGCTTCCACTCCTGTTCTGGACCCTGTTTCTTCTTCCGGGGTATTCGGTCGCGCGACGTTTCCTCGCCGATGAACTGGAAGGCGGGCTCCTTCCCGGCATCGCCGTCTCGTGGACGTGCGCATTCGCGGTGCTGTCGCCGCTGGTGGCGATCGGATACCTCGTCGAAGCCCCGATGCCGGTCGCGATGGTCCTGCTCGCCGGGTTCATCGCCTGGGGGCTGGTCGACGTCCTGCGAAGCAACACTTGGCGGGGGGTCGGTCGCCTGCTGCTTGCGGCGCTCACCATCGAGGCGGTGCTCGTTGCGATCGAGCTGGTCTTCTCGGCCCGTCATGGTTCCATTCTTGCCGCCGACGCCCGGGTCCATCTCGCGCGCATCAGATTTCTCTACGACCACGGGCTGACGAATCTCGATCCCTTCGTCCAGGGCGGGAATCCGTACCCGATCTACCACACGAATCTCCACCACGCGATCTTCGCCACCGGATCGCGACTCGTGGGGACGGACCCCGTCACGTTCTGGTTCGGCTCGCTGGCAGCCGCGAAGCTGATGATCGCGAGCGGCGTCGCCTATCTCGCGTGGGCGGTGCTGGGAGGCCGGTGGGCCGCATGGATCGCGGCGGTCATGGTGCTGGCCAATCGTGGCCCGGTGACCTTCTCGGTCTATCCGAACCAGCTGGCGCCGTGGTTCCTGCTGCCGGTCTTCGCCGGCGTTCTGGTTCGAACGCTCGCGGGCGCTTGGAGGGATCCGGCGAGGCCGTGGTGGTCGAACCTTCCGAAACTCGCCGGGGTCGCGATGGTGATCGGGATGTTCCATCCGCTCTACGCAGGGTTCGCCGCGGTCGTGGCATCGCCCATCCTCGTCGGGGTCGGAGCCTGGCGGTTGTTGCGACGGCGGGGGGGCGGGAAGACGGCTTTGGCGGGCTTGCTCGTGGTCATGGTGTTCGCCCTGCCGTTTCCGATCGCGGGCAAGTTGATGACGGTTGGAGATCGCGACGTCGCGGTGCAGGCGAAGGAGGTCCGTCGTCAGATTTCGGGCGGCGCCGCGGGAACGGAGATCGATGATCGGCGCGGGATCGAGGAAGGCGTCGCGACTTCGGTGGGCGATGGAAACTCGAAGGCGCCGACGAGGGGAGCCCGGGCCGCGAGGTTGCTGAAGGCGCCCGATGGCTGGATGAACACCACGTGGGGGGAGACCATCTGGATCTCCCGGACACCAGGCCGCGGATTCACTGGCGCCTACCGGCGGGGAAGCGTCAAGGCGTGGCGAGTGATGGTGGTGCTGATCTGCGGCGGGCTCGCGCTGGCGTTGGCCGGTCGCCGCGAGGTCTGGTACCTGATCGCCGCGATCGGGGTCGTGCAGGCGGTGGTACTCGTTCCGCCGGTCGCCACGGCTGCGGTCCGCTTCCTTGGGGCCCACTGGATGCTCGAGCGATTCGAGACGCTCGCGTTCGTGTTCTTCGTGCCGCTCTCCGTGCCGGCCCTCGCGGCGGCGGTCGAGCCGGCGTGCCGACGTTGTTTCGAGAAGCGACGTTTCGGAGGCGTGTTCGACCGTGGCGTCCTCGCCGTGTTGACCGTCGCTGGACTGCTGGTCGGCATGACCCACGCGACGCACCGCCGTCCCTACGACTGGGAGTACTACTGGAACCGGGTGTCCGCGCCGTTGCAGTACCGGCACGGCCAAGAGTACCTGGGCCTGCTCCGTCTCCAGCGGTTCCTCGAGTCGAGCATCCCCGCGGGATCCGTGGTGGCGGTGGAGACGTTCACGGGAACCCGACTCAAGATGCTCCACGACATCGTGCTCGTCGCGAGCGAGCGGAGCAGCACCGGCGTCGTGGATGGTGGGCGACGTCGGATCGATCTGCAGCTCATGTTCGACTTCGACACGGAGGAGCAGAACCGGGCTGCGCTGTTCGAGAAGTACGGGGTCACCCACGTGGTTTCGAGGGGATCGCCGAGGCCCTGGATCGACTGGTGGGAGGCTGAGAGTGTCCGCAAGCGTGGCTATGTGGTCACACGACTTGCGGACGATTTCGACGTCGAAGAACTCTGGCGACGCGAGCTCAAGCGGGGGATCCGATTGATCAGGGCGAAGCGATACGACGAGGCGGTGGAGACGCTCCGCGAGGTCGTCGCGGACGACCCTCGGCTGGAGAAGGCGTGGCACCAACTGGGAATCGCGTTGCGGAACAGTCGGGACTCGGTCCTCTCGGCGGAGGCGTTCGCCCGGGCGGGTGAGCTTGGTCCGGACGACCTTCGGTATCCGTTCCTGGAGGGTCTCGCCGACTTCGATGCCGAGCGATATTCGAGGGCGCTCGGAGCCTTCGATCGAGCGTATCGGCTGGCCCTGTCGCAAGACGACACCGGGCAGGCGGCGTCGGCCATGCTCAACATCGGCAACACCTGGTACATGCTCGGAAACAAAAGCGAGGCGCTTGCGGCGTACGACGTCGCGATCGAGATCGATCCGGAATACGAGAAGGCGATCGAATACCGGGAGGCCGTCGCGGAGCTCCTCGCAGAGGAGGCGGCCGCGGAAGCCGACACTCCGCGTTCGAATCAGGATCAATCGGAATCCGAGGAAGGCCGGCCTGCTCGGGAAGACATCAGCACCCCTTCCGAGAGACCGATTCCATAGGCGAACCAGCTTCGGCCCCGGACCCGCCAGGCCTTGCCCCCGCCGACGCTGCCGGCGATCATCGTGGCCGCGCCGATCAGCATCCAGACCGGCGACTTCGCGAGGGTCGCGATCACCGCACGGAGGGGGCCGTCGATGTCTCGTCGCAGCGGAGCGACGCAGCGGCCGACGGTCCGCATTCGTCGGACAAGCCAGCCCGCCGTCGTCCTCGAAGGCGGCACGTAGTCCACCACCGGTGCGTCCGCGGCCCACACGATGCGGGCACCGGTGCCCGCGAGTCGCTGGAAGAAGTGTCGATCCTCACTCAGCCTGAGGAAGCCCTCGTCGAACCAGGTGTCGAGTCGGTGCGGAAGTTCGGCATCGAAGA
>CALFOM010000228.1 GCA_937919685.1 uncultured Phycisphaera sp. | reverse complement strand
TCTCTTACGCCGGCGACTTCGACCTCTCGGGTTCGACCTTGGAGGTCACTTGGAATCAGGGTCTTGGTACCCCGGGCAACCAGGCCGGATTCACGGTCGTCCCCGCCCCGGGCGTCCTCGCCCTCCTCGGCCTCGCCGGCCTCGCCGGTCGTCGTCGACGCAACGGCTGATCTCACAAGGATCAGTTCGTTGATCAGGTCATAAGACCCTCCAACCCCTCGGCTGCTTCTGCAGCCGAGGGGTTGTTTTTTTTGCGAGTCGGGTGCTCCTGTCACGCCGTCGGTTGCTCTTGATGAGTCGGTGGCGAGAGGGGGGTTGAAGCATCTTCGAGCCGAGTCGATCAGACCGCCAGGAGTCAGTCGGAGTCTTCGGGCTCGAGGAGCGGCGATTGATGAATCGCTTCAACGTGGATCAAGGAACGTCCGGGCTATCGGCCTCGGTGGAGATGGAAGGGCCCTCCCGGAGATCCCTCGCGTCGATGGCGTCGATGGCGTCGATGGCGTCGATCGCGTCGATGGTCGTGGTCGAGATCCACGAGGTCTCCGCGAACGATCATCCAGTGCGGACCATCATCGAGGTGGTGGCCATGAAACGGAAAGGAAACGGAAACGGAAAGGACACGAAAAAGACGCCCGTTCGAGAACGGGCGTCCAATCGGTTCGTCTGCCGCTCAGGCAGTCACTTGGTCGAGGCTGTTCTTGGGGTCATCTGGTAACGACCGGTGGTTGATCTCGGAGCCGATTCGATCCCGTAGGAGTCGATCAGTTTGGTCTCCTGGTCACGCCAAGAGAAGGACGGCCGTGGGCGGTCGAGTCCCCCGGGAATCCGTCCGACGATCCGAAGGCTCTTGAGCATCGACGTGGGTGTGAATTTGCAGGTCTTGAGCACCTTCTCGGCTTGCAGCGCCGCCAGAATGCTCGAAGGGCGGGCCATTTCGCGAACTTGAGAATCGAGTGGCTCGATGAAGAGGGCCAATCTCGGATCCTGATTGCCGGCGAGCGGACCTCCGTCATGCCACAGCTCAACAGCCAAGGAGGAGTGAGCGCAGATTCCATCATCATCGATGGGTGACGGGCGGTGATTCAGATTGAGTTTCGAGTTCAAGGGACTTCCGATGGTCGAGAGGCAAGCGGGAAACGAGGGAAACCGAATGGCGCCCAACGCCCGAATCGACTCAATCGTCCGATTCGGACTTCTGATCAGTCGGACGCCGCAGAAGGTTCCCAGACCTGCTGCGTCGGACCCTTTGGCTCGAAATCCCTGTTTCAAGCCACCGATCGACGCCAAGATGTCCCTTTTTTCCTCACTCATCACCTCGAAAGCTCATCATCCGTATTCGCGGATTTTGCGCTTCGGAGACCACCCAGAATATGGCCGCATTCGAGGTGAATGCAAGTGTGATTCATGTTCTTCAATTGCCCATCGGTCGTAAGTGCTTATGCTATAGAAGGTTCGGTCGCCAAGTAAATGCCGGTGTTTTTCGATCACCTTCGATCGTGGGGTGGGTTACCTTGCGGCAATGCCCAACCAGATCCGATGCCGTCCATTCCTGGGAGGTCTCTTGATCCTCGCCGCGCTCTTTGCAACGGCGTGCTCAAGTCCGCCTGTCTCCGTCGCGAGTCCCACTGTCGCCGTGGCACATGCTCCTCTGGAGTACGCCTGCGCTCGGACGCCCAACCCCCCCGAATTCACGGGAGATCTCAATGCGGGCGTCTGGATGCTCGCTGGCTGGACTGGGGACTTCCGGGACATCGAGGGGTCTGAGCGCCCAGATCCCGAAGTCCAAACACGGGTCAAGATGCTGTGGGACGAAACCCATCTCTACGTCGGTTGCACGATGGAGGAGCCCGACCTGTGGGCCACGTACGACCAGCGTGACATGATCGTGTTCCACGAGCACGACTTCGAAGTGTTCATCGATCCGGATGGCGATGGAAACGAGTACTACGAGATCGAAATCAACGTGCTTGGCACGATTTTCGATCTCTTTCTGCATCGACCCTACCGATTGGGCGGCCCGGCCGAACACGGTTGGGACTCCACAAATCTGAAGTTCGCGATTCACGCCGATGGAACGATCAATGAACCGGGTGATCGGGACCGGGGTTGGACCGTCGAACTGGCGATTCCCTTTGCAGACCTGAAGCCGCCGTCGCACCGCGCTGATGGGACGCTTTGGTCGCTCCCCCCGATCGCAGAACACCAACGGACGGCTACTCCCGAAGTCGGTGAAACGTGGCGCATCAACTTCTCTCGGGTGGAATGGGATCTCGAGGTCGTCGATGGGGGCTATCGGAAGATCGAGGGTCGTCCCGAGTACAACTGGACCTGGACACCCCAGTGGGAGATCAACATGCATGTCCCGGAGCGGTGGGGGTTGCTCAGATTCGTCGAGGAGTGACTTCCGTCGTCGATCAGCCGGTCAGCCAGTCGTCGCCGCGGTGATGGACGCCGCCAGTTTGGCGGCGTCTTCTTCCAGTTTCTGGGCAGGCCAGTCGAGACCCAAGCCTCGCTCGCCCTGTCGGGGAATGATGTGGAAGTGCACGTGCATCACCGCCTGATGGGCCGCGGACCCATTGTTCTGGAGAACGTTGTAGTCGGTGGCACCCGTCGCGGCACAA
The DNA here is from genome assembly GCA_937919685.1 of uncultured Phycisphaera sp. Classification (GTDB taxonomy): domain Bacteria; phylum Planctomycetota; class Phycisphaerae; order Phycisphaerales; family SM1A02; genus UBA12014. The sequence continues at coordinate 22,467 of CALFOM010000228.1, read as the reverse complement.
ATCGCCCGACAGAGCCTGGGAAGCACTCGCCCGATCGCTTCCGCAGATCGATCCGAGAGCTCGCCCAGCGTGGCCCGGGCTTCCTTCGGGATCACCAGAACGTGACCGCGACTCAAAGGCGACACGTCGAGGAAGGCGAGGACGTGATCGTCCTCGTAGACGCGGTGGCACGGGATCTCGCCGTCGAGGATCTTCTGGAAGATGGTCATGCGGTCTCCATTGCGGGAACGAGGCTCGAAAAGGCCACGTGGACGATCCCTTTCGATCGTACGATGGCGGCTTAATCATCGCACGCCCGCGGAAGTTCCTGCCGACCGCCATGGGGTGCTCCTTCAATCGCTCTGGAATTCAACGACGTGACAGATCAACGAAGAAGCCGCATCGAGCCCTATGGTGATTGCACGCCGGGTGAATTGTTCGAACATCTCGTCTCACCGACCCTCGACCCTGCCATTGATCGCTGGCTCGCCGAGGACTTCGGGGAAGAAGGGGATCTCACGACTTCGGCGTTCATCAGTCCCGACGTCGAGGTTCGGGCCGAACTCAGGTCCCGGCAACATGGCGTCCTCTGCGGTCTCCCCATCGTCCGCCGGATTGCGTCCCGGTCGGCTGGGACGATCGAGTCCGAGCCGCTCGCCGTCGATGGGGATCGAGTCGAGCCGGGAATGCGGGTCATGGAACTCCGAGGCCCGTTGGCCGCCATCCTCCCGGTGGAACGGACGCTCCTCAATCTGCTCGGGCGGGCTTCTGGGGTGGCGACCATGACCGCTCGTTTCGTCGATGCGGTCGCGGGGACCAATGCGGTGATCGTCGATACGCGAAAAACCACGCCCGGCCTTCGCATGATCGAAAAATACGCGGTTCGAACAGGTGGTGGCACGCTCCATCGCATTGGCCTCTACGACGCGGTGCTGGTGAAGGACAATCACATCGCGGGACTGGGGGACGGCTACGTCGACGCGATCGAGGCGGCGGCGATGGCATGCCGAGAGCAGATGCGTCCGCGATTCATCGAGATCGAGGTCGACCGGCTTGAGCAGTTCGATGCGATTCTCGAGTTACCGTCGGGGATCATCGACATCGTCCTACTGGACAATATGGAACTCGCGACAATGCGGGAAGCCGTGGAGGCGAGGGACCGTCGCCGACGAGGGCTCTTGCTTGAAGCGTCTGGCAGCATCACGATCGACTCCGTTCGCGCCGTCGCGGAGACGGGCGTCGATCGGATCGCGGTCGGGGCCATCACTCACTCGGCGGTCCAGATCGACTTCGGCCTCGACATCGAATGACCACCGTGGCCCCGAAGATCCTCGCGGAGATCGCCGACTGGCCCGATCGCCTTGAAGCCGCCTGCCGCGGGACAAGATTCGACCCGAGTCTGGTCCGGGTGCTCGCAGAATGTCGCTCGACTCAGGATGTCGCACGGTTCGCAGGTGAAGGCGCGGTGGTGACCACCGGCCGGCAGTCGAGCGGTCGAGGCCGACTCGGTCGCGCTTGGATCGACGACCAAGGAGCAGGCATCGCGATGAGTCTGGCGGTTCCAATGCAGAATCCCGCGACGCTCTCGCTGGCCGCAGGGATCGCCGCGTTGGAAGTGATCCGCGCCGCGGTTCCTCCTGCGGTTCGCCCGATGCTCGGGATGAAGTTTCCCAACGATGTCGTCGAGTGGGCCAGCGGAGCGAAGATCGCCGGCATTCTCGTCGAGGCCTCCGACGGGGTCGCCGTGATCGGCATCGGAATCAACCTTCATCGCAGGCCCTGGCCCCCGGGAATCCATGCCATGGCGGTCGCGGAACTGGCGCCTGACACGCCGCTGCGCCGGATCGATCTGCTCGAGGCCTTGCCATCTCGCATCTCAGAGGCCCTGGACCTTCAACCAACGGAGATTGCAGATCGCTTCTCGGCCGCGCATGCTCCTACCGGGTGCCAGGTCGAAGTGGAGTCGGGCGATCGGCGAATCACTGGCACCCTCGAGTCACTCTTGCCTCTGGAACATCTCGAGATCGTCGACTCGGACGGCGTTCGCTGCCGCATGCCGGTCGAATCCAGCCGCATCCTCTCCTGGCAGCCATCGAGCCGATGACGGTCGGGTCGAGAACCTGTGATGATCCGACTTGAGTCGCGACCTGATCCGGGCCGATGATCAGGGTGTGACGAAAGAATCTCCAATCCGATCGACTCAAGGACGATGCTTGGCCATTCTGTCGGTGAGTCTCACCGCCGGGGCCCTCGCTTCGACCGCTCTGGGAAGCGGCATGCAGCATGCCCCCGCAGCCGAAGCCGCGCCGCCGAAATCGACCGACCAGACCGTGCCTCGCTATCTGGGAGCCATTCCAGATTCGAAGTCGGCGAATCGTGTCTCGAGATCGGTGACTCGCAACGATCAGCCGGATCAAGTCCTCTCGCTGCAATTGAAGCCCGTCGAACAGGGGATTGCGGATCGCGGACCGCTCGATGGCGGGCTGCGGTCAATCGACCTAGGACTTCAACTGCCATCTGGATATCGGCAGTGCTTCGAGCGGCCCGGCGGCGGGTTCATGCGGGCCGATGGCGGGCTGGTCGCGATGTTTCACCAATCGATCTACGTGCAGACCCGTGAAGGATTGCTTCCGGACATTCCGGCCTCCACGATTTTCGTGATCGGTGGCGTGCCGCTCGCCGCCGAGATCGGTCACGGCCGTCTCCTTCCGGTCGATCCGCTTGATCCAGGTCGCGGCCCTTCGGCCGCCGAGGTGTTTGCACCCCGTGTGGCGCCAGATGAAGCCTGGGTGGTTTCCGCCACGCCGGGCGATCGCATCCGGCGATTCGGATACGGACCGGGATATCGAGTCGCCGCTTCAGCGAGGCCGGATCCGGTTGTCGAAGTCGAGCATCATTTGGTCGAGCCACGGGATGCCGGGGAGTCGATTGCGCTTCGAGCCGGCGATTCCAATCGAAACACGTCGCGACTGCAGTCCCGCTTCTTCGAAGATTCGTCGTATCGGAGGGATCGCATGCGATCACTGGCAGCGTCGTGCACGGAAGCGATCGCGCCACGTCGCCTCAGGAGCTCGGAGCCGTCGACGACGGAAGCGAGCGAGTCGGATCGCTCGCGTTCGGCACCCGCCCAGCATCCAAAGCCATGATCCGATCGAGCGGTTTTCGTTTGATGTCGGGACTCATCGCGTCTTTCGCCGGATAGCCGACGGGAATCAACATGTACGCCCGTTCGTGGGCCGGGCGTTCAAGGAGTTCACCGAGAAACTTCATCGGACTCGGCGTGTGGGTCAAAGTCGAGAGCCCGGCGACATGGGCTGCCGCCAGAAACAACCCGATTGCGATTCCCACCGATTCATTGACGTAGTAGACCTGGTCGGTTTCTCGGTTTGGTTCGTCGTCGCGAGTGAGTTTGAATACCACCACGAGCCAGGGGGCCTCTTCGAGGAACGGTTTTCTTGCATTCGTGCCAAGACGAGCGAGGTCCTTCAACCACGCTTCGTTGGCTCGAGTCTCGTAGAGTTTCGTTTCCTCCACCTCCGCGGCCACTCGGATGCGTCGTTTTAGTTCCGTGTCCTGAACGGCGACGAAACGCCAGGGTTGCTTGTTGGCGCCGCTCGGTGCAGTCCCCGCGGTGGCGATCAGTGTCTCGATGACTTCTTGCGGCACTGGACGGTCGCTGAATTCGCGAACGCTCCGTCGGGATCGAAGCAGATCAAGGAAAGAAGTGGCGAGGTCGATCGCATTCTGATCGGTCTTGGGGTCATCGACTTGTTTCACGGTCCGGTTCCGGGAGGCGCCGTTCGCTGATCGGCCTTGATCCAGATCGAGTCGCCCCCGCGGTCTTCAGTCCTGCTGACAGAACCATCGGGCTCGTAGTAGGTCCAGAGGCCGACTCGATCACTTCGCGATTCCGCAGGATTGAACCGGTACGACCCTTCTCGTTCGAGATTTCCGCTGCTGTAGAAGGCCTGCGACCATCCGTTGCGATGGAGTTTGCCATCGGGATCGAATCGCATCTCGTAGGTGTACTTCCGGACGCGAGTTCCTTCCCAGTACTCCAACATCGGAATAGGGACTTCGTAGCCTCGTCTCGGCTCGACGGTGGTCGATTCGATTCGCGGATCGTTCGGAGCAGGAACGGGCGTGGTGGTCGGTGAATCATCGCACCCGACCATGATGATCGTCGTCAGCGCTGCGATGCAGGTCTTTTTGGCGCACCTGACCAATTGCTTGCACGAGAGGTACTTCATAAGGAAAGAGACTACCGAAAAGCGGTGCCGAGACTCGGTCAATTTTCCGATTCAAGTGTCCGGAATCACGCGGTCTTCGAGATTCCTGAGGAGCCCAGGTCTTCTGAAGTGGGGGGGCAGATCGTCCGCTCGATGCCATCAAGCCCTCGAAGGGCCACAGGTTGATCCGGGTCGAGTACGAATCGGCCATTGATTCGAAACCGGTAGACATCGCAGATCAGTCCGGGGTGCAGGCGGATCACCCACTCACCATCAGCACCGCGACGCATGGCAAGGGTTCGTTCCCGATGTCCGTTGAAGTTGGCCGTGAGTTCCACGAGTTCGGCGTTGGGCGCATGGATCGAGAGAATCCTGCCACCCTGTGCATCCGTGCGGATCATAGGGTTCCCTCCCGCGGCCCCGGTATCGCGGGGGCCGTCCATCGGCGGTGGATCTGTCCACGCCGATAGCATGGAGCATCGTCGTCCCGAATTGCTATGAGTAGAATCCCCGAAATCTCGAACATGCTGGTTCCCCCGGCCTCCTTTGTCATTTCGACAGATGCCCGGAGTGGGATGAGCCGTTCCACTCGAAGTCGTCTGGAATCCGGGGGCAGCGCGGGGTTGCTCCGAACGGGAGGATCAGCGGCGCGCCGACGACGGCGGTTCTCAGGCCTCTTCAGATGGGCGTGTGGGATTGCGGTGGTGCTCGGAGGTGGGCATGTGGTGGTCGCCGGTCAGGATGAGACCTCTGAAGTGACTATTGGAGCCGTGTCCCCGACTGCCATCAGAGGTACCGATCTCCTCGTCCCGCTGCGAATTCCCAGCAGGCCGATCGCCTGGCCGACCACGGTGCCAGCGAACGTGGGTGGAACCGATGTCGAGGCCGACGTGGTTTGGATCGTCAATCGGTTGATCGAAGATCCGTCCTGGACCTCGCCAAGAACCGGCGTCGAAGTCATTCAGATTCCGGTCGGACCGATGGAACCACTGCCCGGTGTGCCGGTCGCACTCTTGCCCATTCCGGAGCATGCGGTCGGCGCTATCTCGATGTTGGGTGCCGTCTGGTCTCCCGTCTTGTTGGATGCGCCGCCTGAGCCATCATCCGATGTGCCGATTGTTTCCAGTCGCGGGCTTGAAGCGGATCCGGTGCTCGACGATCCTCTGGAGTGGTTTCGGTGGCGGCTACTGGCGGATCTGCTCGATGCTCGGCCTCCAGAGCATCGACTTCTCGACGGCGTCTCGGTTCGGTTGGCGGAAGCCATCGCCGCGGAGTGGCGTTCCGCGCTGCTCCGGGTAGCGAGCAGCAGTCCGGGCACCGCGAGCGAGATCGCGGAACGGCTCACCGCAGCTGTCGCGGATCCGGACCGACCCGTGAACGACCGGATGATTGCGGCGTGGCCCACTGATCAGCGGGGGCTTGCAGGACTGCGATCACTTCTGCTCGATCCAGCTCGCACGCCGGCGGAGGCGGTACAGGCGGGGCTCGCGTGGTTGGATGCCAGACCTTCGTTCTTGGCGATCGAAATGTCGGCAGGTGGCGACCGGGTGGAACTCGATCTGATCAATCCGACGCGAGGCGAACTGGTGATTTTCGCGGCATGGGAATCCGAACCCTCCCAGATCGCCTTGATTGCGCCGCCGCATTCGATCTCCCGCCATGAGATCGATCGTCCAAATCTTGGCGAAGGCGCGCTGCCGACGGACGAAGTTCTCGATCTGCGACACCGTCGCCGCTCCGTTCGAATCCCCTTCGGGCCACGAGCGATTCCCGTCCGTCCTCCAGGCGCTTCTTTCGGCACGTTCATCCTTCCCCGGACACTCGCCGGCGTCGATGGGGGGTTCGTCCAAGCGACGGCCCCACTGGACTCCACGCTCGCGGTACTGCGGCGGCGGAACGGGCGATGGGAGCTCTTCATCGAAGCCCGACACATCGTGGCGTCGACGAGTGGGGATCGCCTCTTCGTGCAGATCGGCGAGCAACGCCGACCCGCTGGAGTCATTCAGATCGACTCGAATGGCGATTGGAAGCGACTCGCAGGCGTGGCCGATCCCTCGCTTGGCGTGGAAGTCCGGTCCTTCGCGGATCGCTGGCGTTGCTCGGTGTTTCTTCCCGAGGCATGGCTGGTGGATGCGATCTCGGGAGGAGGCCGGGGGAGCGTCTTGGTGGGGATTCGTCGGGACGGCCCCGGAGCCTATCGACAGCATGCCGGAATCGCGGTGCCGGCATGGCGTCGGGACATTATCCCGCTCGCGTTCAGCATCAACGACTGGAACCACACGCCGAGCGTGCTTCCTTTGGCACCGTAGATCACGAGAGAGCAGGGGTTCTTGGGCTTCAAGGTCGTTGAACCACGGTCGCTGATCCGCCTTTTCGGTGACCTGCGGATACACTCGGACCAATGCTCGACTCCACCGCCGTCCAACCAAGATCCACGTCTCGTCGCCCGCGACGGACCGCGTTGTTGAATCAGAAGGGTGGGGTGGGCAAGACCACGACGAGTTGCAATCTGGCCGCCGCGATCAACGAAGAAGGCCGACGGGTGCTCGCGATCGACCTTGATCCGCAGGCTCACCTTTCCCTGCACGTCGGCGTCGACGGTGAGACGGTCGGAACCACCATCTACGATCTCTTGGTCGATCCCGAGGCGGACATCGAGGATGCGATGGTTCAGGTTCGCGAGAACCTCTGGATCATTCCTGCCTCCGTGGATCTCGCCGCCGCGGAATCCGAACTCGCGAACCTTCCTGGGCGCAACGATCTTCTGCGCCGCCGTTTGGAACCGATCCTCGATCGTTTTGACTACATCATTCTGGACTGTCCGCCAAGCCTCGGACTGCTCACGCTCAATGCGCTGGCGGCGGTGGATGAAGTGATCATTCCGATGCAGGCGCATTTTCTCGCCCTGCAGGGAGTCGGAAAACTTCTCGAGACGGTTCGACTGGTTTCGGCGCAGGTGAATCCGAGTCTGAAAGTCGGCGGTATCGTCCTTTGCATGCACGAGACGCAGAGCATGCATGGACGGGAAGTGGTTGGCGAAATCGATTCTTTCCTTGCCGAAGCGAAGGGAAGCGGACTTCCCTGGGATGGCGCGACGGTGCTGCGACCCGCCATCCGTCGCAACATCAAACTTGCCGAGGCGCCGAGCTTCGGACAGTCGATCTTCGATTACGCGCCGTGGTGTCCGGGTGCGATCGACTATCGAAAACTCGCCCAGCGATTCATCGCAAGTTGGGAACGAGGAACGGACGGTTCGACCGTCGAAACGAAGTCGGGTCCTCAGAGCCCGGGTGAACCGTCGCCATCGAGTGCCGGCGCCGACGGCGAGAATCAGACGGCGGCGGATTCCAGATCTTCAGACCTCGAGTCATGACCACGGAATTGAAATTTCACGATCCTCATCGACCCGACACCATGCCGCCAGGCTCCCCGGGATGGTGGTCGCTCCGATGGCGCCGTGGCATGGCCGTCCTTTCCATCTTGGTGCTGCTGGCCGGGACTCATTACCCGAAACTTGAAATTGGCGTGCCGGGAGACGGGCCCGACAAGCTCCTTCATTTTCTAGCCTTCGCCGCGGTGACGGTTATGTTGCGAATCTCCGGAATCGCATCGACCAATCGAATGGCGATCATCGTCATGACCGGTCTCGCGATCTTCGATGAAGTGACACAACAGATTCCAAGTCTCGGGCGCAGTTTCGATTGGCTTGATCTGGTTGCGGACGCGTGCGGGATTCTGGTCGCGGTGGCGTGGATCGCGGCGCTGAGCCCATCGCGAACCGGACCCGATTGGTTCAAGGCCAAGGAACGGCGAACGATGGCGAGCTTGCGACTGCTGCTCGCCAGATCGACCAACTGGCTTCATCTCGGTGTCGCAACGGCGTTCGGATCAATGATCGGTGGGACGCTGCTGGGTGTGGCGGGCCGCAACCCGGTGGTTGGTCCGGTGACGATGGTGGTGGTCGGTGCGGCGGTGGGTGGGATCGCCGGAGTCATCTCGGCCCTCGAGGCGGGGCGTCGTCATGCCGACGATCAGATTCGACGCGAGGGTCGTTGCCTCCATTGCTTGGTGATCGAGGCGGGAAGTCCGTGTTCCTGCTGCGGAATGCTCGCCGAACCGTCCGATGATCGAGAGATTCCCGCCCGTCGGTCAGCGTTCATCGCCACCGGAGTGTCCATCGTGACCGCGGCGGCAATCGCGGTTTTCTACTTCCTGGCACTCAATCTAGCCTCGAGATTCTCCTGGCTCGGCACCGCGCTGCGACGCTACGACGCGCTCGGCCTCAATTTTGAGATGATGGTGGATGCGACGATCCTCGGACTCGTCGGGGCCTTTGTGGTCCACCGGTCAAGAAGACGGCTTGTTCTGATCGCCTTGCGATCTGGTATCCAGTGCCTTCGTTGCGGGCATGATCTTCGAGGTCTGTCCACCAGAGATGGCGCCGGAAAATGCCCGGAATGCGGTGAGGCGTTCATTTTGGATCCTCGGCCTGCCGGGATTGCGGAGACGTCGCACACAGAGGAACATGCAGGAACATGACTTTTCCGCCCCTTCGATCCTCCGTCCGCACCCTCGCCGGATTCGCCTTGCTCGGTGTCATCCTCGTTGGCTGTGGGAGCAAGGAAGCGTTTGTGCTGGACAGCGACGTTCCTATTCCGTCGGACACCGTGGGGAGGGTCACCACCGATGTGAAGCGCGACGGCGGCCTGCTGGTTCGGGTGAACACGGTCTTCGCAGGGGCCGTCAATGACCCGACGCTACGGCTTGAGACGTTGGAGACGCGATTCAAGAACGGTGGATGGGTGTCGCTCGGGCCGACCGCCACCGGATCGACCGCGGTCTGTTTCTTTACGAAGACCGGTCGAAGTTGCCAGGTCCGCGTCGTCCGCAACGAACTCGATCCGGCGATGAGCCGAATTGCCTATCGCCTGGTGCCGATCGAAAGTGAGCGCGACGCATCGGAAGGTTCGGGACCGACGGCAACCTCTGCCGAGTCCGGTCCCGATGGCTGACTCGGCACGGAAGCCCGATATTCGCGGATTCGAGCGACACGCGCTCACCGTGACCGTGCTCACGGTTTTTAGTCGTTTTGGTGGACTTGCCAGAGAAGCCTGCTTCGGTCGGCTCATTGGTGTCTCCGATGCCGCGAGCGCCTTCGGTTTCGCGTTTCTGGTCCCGAACCTCTTTCGCCGCCTCTTCGGCGAGGGAGCATTGAGTGCCGCGCTGATTCCGGAACAGACTCGCCTGGAGGCGAGGGATCCTCGAGCGGCCTCGCGACTCGCGGCGTTGACGCTGGCTCGAGTCGGACTGTTCCTCGGCGCCCTCGCGTTGATCGGCGAACTGATCATCGCGTTCATCCCTTCCGAGGGCGGTGATCTCGGTCTCGAACTTCTCGCGATCACGTTGCCATACATGCCACTGGTGTGTCTGACCGCGGTCGCCGGCGCCGTGCTACAGGTTCGCGGTCGTTTCGCACCTGCGGCGGCGGCGCCGATTCTCTTGAATCTCTCGCTGGTGATCGCGGTTTTCGTCGCGTGGTGGAGTGGCGATGGCACGGTCGACGGGTCAACGATCGGCATCGTCGGTTGGGGTGTGGTGTTCGCAGGGATCGCTCAGGCGATCTGGACGCTCTGGGAGGTCCGCAGGACAAGCCCGGTCATCGACGCGGATACGAAGGCGGAAAGACGGGCGAATCGTCGGGCTCGGTTCGGTTTCCGCCGGGTGGTGTTCCAGGCGCTTCCGATGGTCCTCGGTCTGGGCGTGCTCCAGTTGAACACGTTTCTGGATGGCCTCATCGCGAGCTGGCCGACCATTGTTGGTCCGACGATATTCGGGCACCCGTACCCGCTGCAGGACACCGCCATGGCGACGCTCGGTTATGCCCAGCGTCTTTATGAATTTCCGCTCGGCGTCTTTGGCATCGCGGTCGCGACCGCAATCTTTCCACAACTGACGAGAGAACGGGACGATGCGCCGCGTTTCGCCGCGACGCTTCGTCGTGGTCTTCGACTGGCGATGTTCATCGGGCTTCCCGCGAGTCTTGGGATCGCGGTGGTTCGTCGCCCATTCGTTGCCGTGGTCTACGAAGGGATGGCGTTCGATGCGAAGGACGTGGAGATCGTCGCCTTCGTGCTGCTCGGGTACGCGGTGGCGATCTGGAGTTATTCGATCAACCACATTCTGGTCCGGGCGTTCTACGCTCGTCGAGAGCCGATGACGCCGGTCCGAATCGCTGTCGGCATGGTGCTGCTGAATCTCACCCTGAATCTGACCCTGGTCTTCACGACTTCGCTTGGTGTGGCGGGGCTGGCTTGGAGCACTGCGATCTGCGCCATCATCCAGTCGGTGATTCTCGGTCGCGTTCTCGCGTCACGATCTGGAAGACTGGCGGATCGCTTGGTAATCGCAAGCGTGCTGAGGACGGTCATCTGCACTGGGGCGATGCTCGCCGCAGTGGTGGTATCGATGAACACGATTCCATTCACCGTGATCTCCGACGCTTGGATCGCCGCGTTTGCCGAGCTCTCGAGCCTTGCGGTGATCGGCGGAGCGGTATTCGTCGCGACCGCCATGGCGCTTCGCATGCCGGAACTCGGCTGGGCTCTGGGGAGAGATGCCGCGGTCGAGTGAGGTCGGCGTTGTGTCGGATCAGCCGAGCACGACTTCCGGGGCCAACGACCACTTTGAACCTTCGCGATTCACCCGACGATACAACGTGTCGCGTTCGATGGCCTCGTATCCGGCTTCTTCCGCGGCCCGCCGGAGATCGTTGGTGGTCGTCTCCTGATGCGTGGTCGCACCGTCGAGGTGGGTGATGTCGTACCAGACCACCGTGCCGTCCAGGTCGTTCGCGCCGGCATCGAGCATGAGTTCTGCCATGCCGAGGGTCTGCATGATCCAGAACGCCTTGGCATGTGGAATGTTGTCAAGCATGAGCCTCGCGATGGCGAGGGTCCGGAGGTTCTCGAGACCTGAAGGACCGGGGAGTCGTTCGAGTCCGCTGCCGTCGGGGAAGAAGGGAAGCGGAATGATGGTTTGGAAGTACCCGGTCTCGAGTCCGGCTTGCCCGGGCATGGGGAGTCGATGGTTCGGGTACGACTCCGGAGGTCCCGTGAGGGTCACTTGATCGCCGCCGCCGGGGGTCGAGATCGCCTGGGTCGCGGCCCAGTTTCGAAGCGTCGCATCTTGCTGCCTTCGGAGAAGGTCCATGTGGACGAGGCGTTCCGGACGCCCTTCGACGTGGCCGTACAGCATGGTCGCGTTGGTGTTGAGCCCGACCTCGTGCGCTGCCCGGTGGACATCGAGCCACTGGTCGCCACGGATCTTGCCTTTGAAGGCGGTGTCGTGCACGCGGTCATCGAACACTTCGGCGCCGCCGCCGGGGAGCGAACCAAGACCCGCCTCGCGGAGATCCCGGAGGACCGACTTCATTCCTTCGTATCCATCCTTACCTCGCTTGGAGATCCGTTGGAGATGAACAATCTCTACCGCGGTGAAGGACTTCAGATGCAACGTTGGTGCTGCTTCACGAATCGAAGAGAGCATTGACGTGTAATAGGAAAACTTGAGCCAAGGATGCAAACCACCGACGATGTGGAGTTCAGTGGCCCCGGCTTCTTCCGCCTTAACCGCCTCTTGCGTCACCTGTTCGACCGACATCTCGTAGGCGCCGTCCTGGTCCTTCTTGCGGTGGAAGGCGCAGAAGGAGCAACTGAGGGCGCAGATGTTTGAGTAATTGATGTGGCGGTTCACGTTGTAGTACGCGACTCGCCCATGCATGCGACGTCGGACGAGATCCGCCAGCCTGCAGACGGCGTGGACATCACGGGTCTCGTAGAGAACCGCGCCCTCCTCGAGGGAGAGTCTGCGTCCTTCGACCACCTTCTCACCGATCGCTTCGAGGTCAGGATCGGTGAACCGGATCGGAGCGATCGTATTGGCGATGTCATTGATCATGAGGTGCGATTGTAGACGGATCGGGAAGAGGATCCGGGTGGACGGACTCAGAGTTCGATCGCGAGAGTATTTCAGATTCGAATTGGTTCCCGGACCTCGTCACGTGATCGTGAGCCCCCTCCGACCTTTTCTAGTCCCTTCCTTCCGAAGGAGTCCTGCAGTCGCTCCCGTATAAGGCCGATTTCCATTGCATACGGAGATTTTCCCATCCGGCCGACGGAGTTTTGCGTCGGTAGGCCCGAGTCGTTGAGGAAAAGGCGGAATATCAGCATGGAATACGATCAGAACGAACAGCAGACTCCCTTAGACCAGGTCGCCAGCGAAGAATCGGCGGCCGAGACCTCGTTGCCGCCGCGTTCCGCGAGTGGCGACGTGCTTTCGTTGATCGAGGACGTCGAGCGTCATCTCGCCAGCATTCGAGATGTCCAGAGCCGCCAAGAGACCGAATTCGAGGATCTCGCCGATCGACAACGAAGAGTCTGCGAGGCGGAGAAGGACTTTGAAGCCCGCCGCAGCGAGGTGGAAGCGGCCGTGGCCGCGCTTGATGCGGCGAAGGAGTCCTTGAGTGCGGAACGTTCGGAGATCGACGATCTCCGAATGGTCCTTCAAGACCGCGAAACGCGATGTTCGGAGGAGCGAGAGGCTCTTGAGGAATCAAAGCAGGATGTTGACGTCAAGAGAGCCGAGATCGCGAATGATCGTTCGGTGCTGGAATCCCAGGCTGCCCAGTTCGCCGATCGCGAGCGGACCATCGCCGAGGAACGGGTCGCGCTGGATGCTCTCCGCGACGAAATCGAGGCTCGGGAGAACGCGTTTGTCGATCGCTCGGCCGCGGCCGATGCAGCGATCGCGAGGCTCGACGAACTCCAAGAAGAGAATATCCAGCTCTCCAAAACCTTCGAGATGCAGACCGAAGCCCATCAACAGGCGATGAACACCGCCGAAGAGACAATCGATCGTCATCGCACCGCGTTGGAGGCGGTGGGCAGGGATCTCGAGTCGGCCCAGGCTGACCTCGAGGCGTCTCGCGGTGCTTGCGACGTGGCCAGGACTGAACTGGATTCGCTCCGGGGTGCCGGTGAGGTCGCCGAAGACGAGAAGAATCGACTACTGGGAACAGTGGCGGAGCTTGAGGCAAGATGCGGGAACCTCGATGCTGCCAACGCCAGCGCCGAGGCTTCGCTCGTCGAAGCATCCCGTCGGACGGTCGAGCTCGAATCCGAACTCGAAAAAGCGTGTGGCAGAGCGGACGCGTTGAAGTCGACGATCGATGAAGATCAGCGACAACTTCAGCGTGCCGGTGAGAAGCTCGCCGAACTCGCCAAGGCGATTGCAGAGCAGGCGCCGCGAATCGAACGTGGGACGGCGGCCATTGCCTTGCTCTCGGATCAGCAGGAGACCATCGCGAAACTCCAGTCAAGACTGACCGAGGACGGGGCCGACGCGACCAATGCGGTGGCGAAGGTCCGTGATTCATTCGAAGCCAGAATCGCCGAACTGGAAGCCTTGGTGGAACGGGCACGCGCCGAGGGCGCGGATCCCGAGTCGCTGGAGGCAGCGATCACTGCGGCGCGAGGTCCGCTCGAAGCGAGAATCCATGAACTCGAATCCGGATCCGGCTTAGATGCGTCTGCGGTCGATTCCGTTGTTGATGAGGCGACCACGCCGTTGCTCGCGGAGATCGAACGTCTTCGAAGCGACATGGAATCAAGCGACGGTCCGTCGGTGCCTCGTGACCGCCACGAAGTCGTGAAGGAACGATGTCGTCGCGCAGAACGTCGCAGCGATGAACTTGAGACGGCGCTCTCGATGACCAATGACAAGGGACAGGCCCAAGAGATGGCGAAGCGGCTTCGAGCGAAGGCCGAACGAGTCGGCGCCGCCGCTCGTCACCTCGAGCTTCGGAAGGCTCGGCTCCTCGCGGTTCGCAAGGCGATCCACTCGAGGGGTGCGAATGGTGATTCCACACCGTCCTTCCAGGAGCTGCAGCGGCTCGAGTCGCAGCGAAAGGAGCTTTCGCAGGTGCGCGAGTTCCTCTCGAGAAGCGAACAGCAGATGATCCGTCGCTGGGCTCGACCACGTTCGATGGCGATCGTCGGCTGGGTGATGATCCTGGCGGCGGTGTGCTCAGTCGGAAGTTGGTACGGCGTTCAGGAACTTGTTCCGATCTCCGGCGCCGCGAGCGTCGAGCTTCGGGCGACACCTCGTGACGGTAGTACGCTCTCCGATTCCAAGGCCGAGTCTTGGGCCAAGTGGCATGAGGCGCTGGCGACGGATCCGGTGTTCTTGCAAGTGATCTCGAAACGTCTCGCGGCCCGTGGAATCAATCCAGCTGGAGGCGAACCCGCCGTCGCGACAATGCTGCTCGATGATCTGAGCTTCGAATCCGACGGCCCGGGTCGACTTCGACTCGTGCTCACCGGCGCGGACCGACGACTGCTGGCGCCGACGCTCGATGTGGTCGCGACCACCATGGCGTCGGAATCGGCTCGTCAGGCGCCCCGCCGGGATGATGGGGCGCGAGCCTCCTTGAAGGGCGACCAGAGCGGAAGTTTCGAAGGTGGGTACGCAGCCCTGATTGGTGGTGCCGTTTCGGCCGAGGTACTCACCGTCACCGGCCTCATCGCCGGCGGAGCCCTCGTGACCTCGATGCTGTTCGTGGGGCTCGTATATCTGGTCCTTGCTCGGGCCAAGCGAGTCTTCGAAGAAGCCGAATCCGAAGGCAGCACGGAGTTCGCGACCTGAGACGCGGGATCGTTTCAGGCCGCCAGGTCCGAGAATTCGAATTCCGCGTGGCCATGGGCGGGGGACCGCCATGAGAGGTATGGGGTGATCACCGCCCTTCCGGCATTCCTTTGCCAAGGTTGCGAAAGTCGCCCGCTCAAGCCGCCGATGACTTTTTCAGAGGATGGCCGAATGTTGTGCCGAACACCCTTGAAAGGACTCCGTGATGCAACGAATTGATATTCCCAAGGGCTGGCGACTGGTCGACGATCGGGACTCGGAAGAAATTCGGGTGCTCGAAGCCGACGCTGCCGAAACACTTCCCTTTAGACCCTTTGAGATCGACGCTTCGAAGATTGATGTCGCGAGCGTGCTCCGGGCAGCTGATGAAGCCTCCCGCCGCATGGAAGTGCTTGCCCGCGAACTCGACTGCCTGAGGCTCTTCGAGGAGGGTGATGACGGTCCGCGAGCGGCGTGACGAGGATTTAGGGCCGTCGAATTGAAAAACCGCGTCGAATCTGACGGTTCAGATCGACATTTCACCGTCCGGTCGTAAGATCGATCTGACGGTGTCTCTTTTGTCGGAGCTGCCTCGAACCGCTTATCGGAGCAAGTCAAGTGCGAGACGACAGCAGAGATTCAACGAACGGCCTTTGGCCGACCTCCGGTCGCGGATCGATCTTTGGCCCGGTGGGCGAGGCGTCCACCCGCGCAGCCTCAGGTCGACTTCTGATCCTGCTGGTCTCGGCCCTGCTCACCGCGTCGGCCCACGCGCAGGTGCGGGTCATGAACTGGAACGTCGCGAGATTGAACGGAGATCCGGTGGCAATCGAGGACGTCTTCGCTGCGGCGGCCGCGGACGATCAACCTGGCTTCGCGGTGGCTCCGGCGATCATCGTGCTTCAGGAAGTGACGGAGTCGTCGAGACCCGCCATCGAGAACCTCGTGCAGGCGGGAGTTCCGAACTACGAATACGCCACGGCGACGTTCACGGTGGGCAGTTCGGAGAATGGGTCGGGAGGAGCGCAGATGCTCCTCTACCGGGCGGACCTCTTTGAGGAGATCGTGAGCGGGCACCGCGACATCGCGACTGGAGCCGGTCGGAATACCGATCGCTGGCAGTTGCGGCTCAACGGATCAACTGATGACGCGGGGGTGATCTGGGTGTACGGCGGTCATCTCAAGGCGAGTAATTCTTCGTCCGACGCCGAGACTCGTCGGCAGGGCGCGGTGGCGATTCGGGCCGATGCCGATTCGCTGCCGGTCGGCTCGAACATCATCTACGCCGGTGACTTCAATCTCTACAGCAACAACGAACCCGCATACGCGGTGTTTCTTTCGTCCGGACACGGGCGAGCCAACGATCCGTACGGAACCGGTTCCTGGGGCGGAAGCGGGAATGCCATCAAACATTCACAGAGCCCCCGACTTTCGGGTGGTTCCCTCGTAGGCGGCGGAATGGATGATCGCTTCGATTTTCAGTTGTTCACGGATGCCATGCTCGACGAGGACAGTTTCTCCTTCATGACGGAGACGTGTCGATCGTTGGGGAACGACGGAAATCACTACGACATCGCCATCAACACCGGAAACAACTCGTACTACCCGGGCCAAGTCGCTCGCTCGAACTCGCTCGCCGATGCACTCTTCGAGGCGAGTGATCACATTCCCGTCATGACCGACTTCCGGATCCCGGGAATCCTGTCTTGTGTTCTCGAAGATTCGCTCGGTCGAGTCGTGAGCGGCGGAAGTGATTCGGTCACGCTGTTGGTTGCCAACGCCAGGGTGGTCTCAACCCCTGACGCGTCCTCGCCGCTCGAATACGTGGCGATCGGTGATGGCATCCTAGTCGGCGGAGGTTCGGGAATCGCACCGCTGCTGCCGAGCTTCGACTCGCAGGTATTCTCGCTCGCCGAAGGCATGACCGGAGAGTTCACCTCCGTGGTCCAGGTTGAGGCAACCAGCGGGGGAGTCTCGCAACCCTCCTATGAGCTTCAGACCTCGGGATTTGCGGTGCGTCCGGCCGTACCGTCTTGGAGTGGTGAATCACGCGTCGTCGACCAGGTTGTGCAGGCTGAGGCCCAAGCGGACTCCGGCATCATCTTTATCGACGTTCCCGTCTACAACCTTGGTTGGGATGCGATGCAGTCGAGCCTCGACATTGACGCGGCGAGTGGTCTGGGCAATGGCTACTTCCTTTGGGAAGGACTGGGAATCGTGGTAGACGCGCGACCCGGAATCCTCCGATTCGGTTTCAACACCGACGGCGCCGACGAGGGCGAGTATGTCGCCGACGTCATCATTCAGGCCACCGACGAAGACATTCCGGGAGAGACCACTCATTACCTGATGGTTCGTTTGGAGACCACGGTCGGAGGTGGGGACGTGGTCCCCGGAGATTTCAACGGAGACGGCTTCGTGAACGGCGCCGATCTCGGACTTCTGCTCGGCGCCTGGGGCCGATGTGCGAGATGTCCCGAGGATCTCAACGGAAGCGGCGCGGTGAACGGCGCCGATCTCGGATTGCTCTTGGGATACTGGACCGGTTGAGCCATCCGCTCGAGCAATCGACCGTCGATAATCAGTTCGATCATCTTGGAACGACCGCCATGCATCGCCATAACTGGATCTTCGTCGCGACGAGTGGGATCTTCATGGTGACCATCGCATCGGGATTCCCGCCGGTGGTGATCGAGTTGTACCCCGATCGGGACACCACGCTGATCGGCTCGACCGACAACGACCTGAGCAACGGCGCCGGCGAGAACTTCTTCACCGGGCGGACCGGTGATCTCGGGAAGCCGAATCTTCTCCGTCGCGGCATCTTGAGATTCGATGTCTCGAAGATCCCTTCGGACGCGTCCATCGTCTTCGCGACCCTCAACCTCAGCGTCACCAAGTCGCCCAACAACTTGAGCCGTGCGTGTGAGCTTCACCGCTGTTTGAACGATTGGGGTGAGGCGGGGTCGAGCAGTTCCGGTGGCATCGGGGCGCCGGCACAGCCTGGCGATGCGACCTGGTTTTTCACGTTCTTCGCGAGGCAGTCCTGGGCGACGCCCGGAGGTGACTTTCTTCCGATCGCGAGCGCCATGTTCACCGTCAACGGCATCGGCGACTATTCCGTCGGTTCCTCGGGGATGGCGGAGGACGTTCAGGCATGGATCGACGATCCAGCTTCGAACTTCGGTTGGGTCATGATCGGCGAGGAAGACTTACCGCAGACGGTCCGACGATTCGGGAGTCGAGAGAACCCCGACCGGGCGATCCGTCCGATGCTCACCATCGCCTACGAGGCTGGTCCACCGGGAATTCCGGGCGATTTCAATGGCGATGGACTGGTCGATGGGGCGGATGTCGGACTGCTGCTGGCGGCGTGGGGGGTGTGCCCAGGCTGTCCGGAGGACCTCGATGACAACGGCGTGGTCAATGGGGCTGATCTCGGACTGCTGCTCGTGAACTGGACCGGGTGAGTCCGGGAACGAGAACATGCGTTCTTTGAAACCTGTTTCCATTTTTTTCGAAGAGTTCGGGGTCCAGATCTATGATTGGTTGTACTTTTGAGGGCCCGAACGACGGGATTTTTCCTTTTCCCCATTTGACCGGAGTCTGCGTGTGTTTGAATCTCGACCGGCTTCTTTATTGATCTTTGCCGCGCTGTCGATGCAACTGACGGCTTCAACGAACGCGGAAGAACTGATTGTCGTCGCCGATCTCGACAACACGCTCTTTCAGTCGAACTCTGGGGAGACCTCGTCCGGCGTGGGCCCATCGCTTTATGCGGGGCGAGTGAATTACGCGGAGAACGACAACTGGGAACGCCGGGCCGTCCTTCGCTTCGACGTCTCGGCGATTCCCGAAGGGTCGAACATTCTCGAAGTCACCATGAGGATGCAGGTCACCAGGTCACCACCGCAGCCTCCGATCAACCTGCTCTTTGAATTGCACGAGTGCCTGAACCAGTGGGGCGAAGGCGGGTCTTCGTCGAACGGTGGTGGCGGGGCGCCGTCGCAATCGGGTGATGCCACCTGGTATCAAGCGATCTATCCAAATGTGAACTGGTCAAATCCTGGCGGCGACTTCACGCCGACGGCGAGCGGGACGACCATCGTGAACGAGAATGGATCCTATCTCTTTACTGGCGACGGACTGACGATCGATGTGCAGCGATGGGTTGATGGCGGCGAGAACTTTGGTTGGGTGATGACGGCCCCGGTGTCGGAACTTCGGACGGTGCGGCAGATCGCAAGTCGACAGAATGGAAACTCGTCGTACCGCCCGAGGCTTACCGTCACCTATGAAGAAGGCTCCGGCGATATTCCCGGCGACTTCAACGGTGACGGACTGGTCAACGGCGCCGACTTCGGTCTGCTGCTCGTCGCCTGGGGACGCTGTGCTGGTTGCCCCGAGGATCTCGACGGCAATGGGGTGGTCAACGGTGCAGATCTTGGTCTGCTGCTCATCTACTGGACCGGATGAACTCGAAGGTTCGCATCCAGTCGCATCCAGCGTGAGTCGTTCGGTTTGGATTGCTTCGTGTGGTTGGAATCCTCTGGAGTCCCCTCTTGGTGAAGGCTCGAAGATCTTGATGTTGGCGGCTCATCACGGGGGTGACGCTTCTCGTCGTCTTCTTGATGCCCTTCGCCGCCGTCGCCGCCGAAACGGAGTACGTCGATGCGGGCCGAGGTGATGTTCGGGTGGTCCGGCCATCGGACTTCGATCCCTCGGAACCACTCCCGGTGGTCATCTTGCTGCACGCCTTCGGATACTCCGCCGATTTCGAGGAGTCGTACCTCCAATTCTCCGCTCACGTTGATTCGCATCGATTCATCCTCTGTCTTCCCAACGGTTTGTTGAACCTGTCGTTCCAGCGATATTGGAACGCGACCGAGGCCTGCTGCGACCTCTACGGGCAGGGACCCGACGATTCGAGTTACCTCCGAGGGCTCATCGACGTCATGTCGGATGCGTACGAAGTTGACCCTCGACGGATTCACCTCGTGGGTCACTCCAACGGCGGCTTCATGGCGCACCGCATGATCTGCGACCACCCGGGACTCATCGCCGGTCTCGCCACGCTCGCCTCCGCGACCTTCAATGATCCAGATGCCTGCGTCCTCGGGGAACCCGTGCATGTGCTTCAGATACACGGTACGAGCGATCCGGTGATCTTCTTCGGCGGCGGTTGCCTGCCCGGAGGGTGCTATCCGTCCGCGTTGATGACGCAGCGGTACGCCGCGGATGACAACGGGTGCGGAAGAGTCCCCGACGAGACGCCCGAACCGCTCGATCTGATCGCATCGATTCCCGGCGACGAGACGACGGTGTCGGTGTTCGCCGCGTCATGCGATCGGGGGGGCGCGGCGGAGCTCTGGACCATTCCTGGTGTTGGTCACAATCCCATCTTCGGTACCACGTTCTCGCGGCTCGTCGTGGAGTGGTTTCTCGACCGACCGAAGCCGGGCGACCTCGGCGATCTGAACGGAGACGGACGGATCGATGCCGGCGATCTCGGACTCTTGCGTGCCGCATGGGGGCGATGTTCGGGGTGCGCCGCTGACCTGGACGGTGACGGCCAAGTGGGCGGAAACGATCTTGGCCTGCTGCTGGCGAGCTGGGGCCTCACGGGCTGACGCCGGAAAACGGACAACGCCCGCCGGGAAAGGCGGGCGTCGTCGAAAGGCCGAGGTGGGATTCGAACCCACGAATCACGGATTTGCAATCCGTTCCCTTAGGCCACTTGGGTACTCGGCCGGGGCTTCAAAGTATATCGGATGAACATCGGCGGACCGCCGGTCGGAATGCCCGATTCGCGTTGTTTGGAGAACGGCGACTTCGTCGGAGGACCCGTTTCGACCCCGACTCCAGCCCGGATGCCGCGATTCGTCGTAGCATCCTGACATGAGCACGATTCGCATGCACCTCTGTCTTTCGCTGATCTGCGTGGCCGGTCTGCGATCCGTGGCGGCGGGGTCGCCGGAACCACCGGCGAATTCGGAAGCGCCGGTGGAGATTGAAGCCCTTCCCACGACGCCGCCACCTACTCGACGAGTGATCATGCCGAGTGATGTCGGCGTGGTCCGTCGGGCGCCGCTCCTTCGAGAAGGCGGTTTTCTCGTGAAGGTCGAAGGCGAGATCGAGCGGAATGCCCGGCTGGGGGTGTACGTCTATTCTCCGCTGGCCAATGCGACTGGAGGAATCCGACGGGAGTTGATTCTGCTTCCAAGCCGCGGGCTTGATGATCTGGTCCGACTCGAGTCGGTGCAGTCGACGGCGACGCGGGGCAATCCGATCGCGGGCGTCTACGAGGTCAGTGGCAAAGTGCTGGTTTTCCAGGGGCGTAATTTTCTGCTTCCGGAGGCGATCGTTCCGCTGACCCGCATCGACGACGCCGACGTGACGAAGACTGAACCGGGGTCCGAGACCGACGCGGAAGAGAACGCTGTAGGGACCGTCCCCGAGGTCGACTCCGAAGACCGGGACTATGCCGGCGAGATCGACGCGCGTCTGGAAGATCGAATCGGCGCCGTGCCGAGGAGCCTCGACGTTCTGGCAGCCCCGCCCGCTGAAACGGCGTCGCTTCGCGCCGGGACCCGCTTCGTCCAACGCCGAGGCCGCGTCGTCCGCGATCCCGGAAGCGGCATCTGGCGGTTCGTCCTCGAGGGCGATGGTCGGAAGGGCGATGCAGTCAGTCTCGATCTGCTTCCCTGCCTGGAACTTGAACGTCTGATTCGCCGCACCCGACAGGCGGGCGTGGGGTCGTCCGTCCTGCTCAGTGGGGTGGTCACGATCTTTCAGGGACGCAATTACCTGCTCCCGACGGCCGTGCAGCAGCCCATGGAAGGTCGGAGCATCGGCCCCTGAGGCAATGGTGAGTGGTATGCCGCGAGGTCCGGAATTCTGAGGCTGGTATCATTTCCGGCTCGCAATTCCAAATCACTTGAACGAGGAGATCACCGTGGCCTACCCCCATGCAACCATCGAAACCAGCAAGGGAACCATCACCGTCGAACTCTGGGATGACGTGGCACCCGGGCATGTCAAGAACATGCTCGACCTCGGCGCCGACGGTTTCTACGACGGTCTTGGTTTCCATCGCATTCTTGACAACTTCGTGATTCAGGGCGGCTGCCCGAACACCAAGGAAGGCGCGAAGGGCTCGCCCGGCACCGGTGGCCCCGGCTACAACGTCAACGCAGAATTTAATGACCGCAAGCACGAGGAAGGCGTTTTGTCGATGGCGCGTTCCGGCGACCCCAACAGTGCGGGAAGTCAGTTCTTCATCTGCCTGAGCCGCGGTGGCTGCCAGCACCTCGACAACGAGTACACCGCCTTCGGCAAGGTCATCGACGGCATGGACGTGGTCGAAGCGATCGCCAATGTCGACAAGGACGGCAACGGTTTCCCCAAAGGCGACATGCCACGTATGACCGGCGGCATCAAGGCCGTCGCAACCGGCTGAACCCAGCCTTGCAATCGGCCTCCCGATCGGGCGACCGATCAACCGATCAACCGAGACGACACACACCCGCCCCTTCGAGTGCCAAGGCATTCGAAGGGGCGGTCGTTGTTTGTCGTCGGT
>CALFOM010000227.1 GCA_937919685.1 uncultured Phycisphaera sp. | reverse complement strand
GAGCAGCGGACTTCTAATCCGCAGGTCGGAAGTTCGAATCTTCCCCGGGGTGTTGACGAAAAGAGGATCTTCCGACGGCCGCCGCAGGAGACCTCCAGCATGGCTTGCTCCATGATCTTCCAATGCGCTTCTTGCGAAAACTGCGTTGAGGCCTGGGACGACGGTAACCCGTACTACATCGACCTGAACCGATCACTCCAAGGCATGCCCCGATCACGGTGCAAGGTCTACGTGCATCACCCCAGCATCCCCGACCAGCCGCTCGAAGGCAACGACGTCCCCCACCTCTGCCTCGACTGCAACCATGAGTTTCAAGTGGACACCGAACGGCCGCGAGAGACCTGTACGAAATGCCGGAGCCGAAACATCGTCGACGCCTTCCTGCTCGAAGGTCGGGCTTGCCCGAAGTGCCCAGACGGGTCTTTCCAGGGGCAACTCGGATCCATCTCCTGATCCACCGACGATCCTGAAGAAACACCCCTCGGGGTCGGCGAGCGGCCGACGGCGAGGGGTGTTCGAGTTCAAGGGAGTTGATCAACATGCATCAACATGCATCATCGTGGATTCGGTTGGTTCAGGGACACAGCCCCCACGCACTCAGGAGCAGGCCGAGGTCGCCGCCGTCAACGCTTCCGCTTCCGTTGAGATCCGCCGCGGGATCCGCGGTTCCCCACGCGGCAAGCAGGAGGCCAAGGTCGGCGCCGCCCACCATGCCGTCACCGTTCAGATCGGCAGGACAGGGAACATCCTCTCCGGGAAGCACCACCACCCACGCTTCCTGGAAGAAGAACGCGTCTTCGTATCCCCAGCCGCAGATGACTCGGCCGTCTTCGCTGATCGACTGGGCCGCGGCCAGCGTGAATGCTTCGGAGATCCCCGCACCGAGATCGTTGAGGTATTCCTTGAGGTCGACGTAACCAGATTCCGGCGTCCAGATCGTCGCTCGGAATGATTGTCCGCCGCCGAATCCTTCTCGCTGAAACCCGACCACGATCTCCCCGTCCGCAGAGATATCGAGCGCGCCACCCGTGACCGGCGATGCTTCAGGCGGAAGGAGACCGAGAAGTTCGAAACCTTCGCCCTCCCGGATCACGAACGCTCCGGAGTTTGAATTCCCGCTTCCGTTGGCGGATCCGACCAGAATAGAACCATCGCCATTGCAACCGCTGACTTCGCCGTACCCGGCGGCATTACCAATCGTGCCTTCGAGGGGAAGGAACTCGTCCCACATCCCGGTCTTTGAATTTTCGTACCAGACGGCCGCTCGGCGGGATCCGTTGCTCGCTTGGTCCCAGCCACCAATGACGCCGCCATCACCCGAGATCGTGTTCGCTCTCGTCGAGGAGGTGCCGATTCTGGGCAGTTCGAACATGCCCTCGCTCGCCGACCAGAGGAAGCCACTGGCGCTGCATCCGTCCCAACCGAGGCCCACGCATCGCTGCCCATCCCCTGAAATGTCGTAGGCGCTCGAAAGACTCGCATCACAACCCGAGCGACCAAGACCTCCAAAGATCGTCCAGACACCGGCCTCGTACCGGCCTGCTGAATTGCCGGGTCCGCTCGAGGTATCGCCGATGATAAAACTGCCGTCGGCACTCGCCGCGATCGCATCACTCTCGCCAATGTTTGTGACGCCGTCGAGGGTCCAGATGAATGCCCCGGCGTTGTTCTCGCCGACCACCACGGTTCCATCGGCCGAGACGCCGTTGGCCAACCCGGAAGAGATTCGTTCAAAGTAGACGTCGTCGCCGGCAAGAGCCACCGAGGCTGGGAGTATGAACAGAAAAATCGAAACCGATTGAATGGTGCTGGTTTTCATGTCTCCCAAGTTAGCCCAACGGGTCAATAATCCTGCAGAAAAAATGGCGTTTCCGTTGCAGGACATTGGCGATTCAACGGGTCGTGTTTCCCGGGAATTCCACGCTGGACCTACTCATCCCCTTCAGAGGGAGACGCGTCGGGTTCCTTCGAGACCGGCGGCGTTGCTGACCCGATAATCTCCAGCCCGTCGCGTACTGCCATCGCCGCCACCACGCCCTCCGGAGTCACCGCCGAATCCGCACAATAGAGCCTTCTCAGATTGGGCAGTTCAGCAAGCCGGAGGATCCCGGCATCGGTGATGCTGGAGGCGTAGAGATTGAGCACCTCCAGCCCCTCCAATTTCAGGAGCGCATCGACGCCTCCGTCCCCGATCGACGTCTGCGATAGCCGGAGCGACCGAAGTCGATCGTAGCCGTCGAGCCCGACGAGTCCCGCATCCGTCAGGTCGGTCCGCGTGAAGTTCGCCCAGACCAGTACCCGCTGAAGTCCGTTCATCAGCGAGAGATCCTCATCTGTGAACTTCGGTGAAACCAGGCTTCCATTGATCTCCCATTCTTCGCTGTCCTGCGCGATGCGCATGACCAGGACGCCACGGCCTCGAAGCGCGTCCACGGCTCCGGCGATGGCGACGGCCTCTCGATCAGCCTCCGCCTTCGCAGCGTCGGTGGTTCCTGCCGCCACGTCCTTGACCGGCAGGACTTCCGCCCCAACTCCTGAGTCCACGCCGACGACGTCTTCGGTAATCCAAGCTCGGATCGTGGCGATCTCGGCGGCGGTGAGACGATCACCTTCCGGAGGCATCTGATCGACATGTCCTTCGGGAAATTCGATCCGCTCGACCAGCAGGCTGTGATCGGGGTCACCGGGAAGAACCGTCCACCACTCCTTTTCTCCGCTGAAGATTGCGGCATAACTGTCGAGTCGAAGATCCGCCTTGTCCTTGTCAGCGCCGTGGCATTCCACGCAACGAGCTTCGAAGATCGGTAGAACGTGCTGCTCGAACGAGACCTTCTTTGCATCCGCTGCATCCGCTGCATCCGCTGCACTGGAGTCCGGCGGCGCCACGTCGGCGCCGTCTTCCGGAGCTGGGGCCTTCACCGGAAAGAGAACCTTGGTGAGATACCCCTCTCCGTAGGCCATCTCGCCGCCGAAATGCGAGCCGATCCCGACGACAACAGCGCAGATGATCAACCCCCAACGGTACCCGTTGAAGGCGGTGATCCGAACCCCTGTTCGTCCCACCAGACCGGTCATGAACACCAGCAAGAGACCGCCCGCGCCGATGATCCCGAGCCAACGATGAAGAAACAGCGTGGTGTCTTGCGACGCGCCCTCGAAGTCGGCATTCAGCCAGCCGAAGAAGGCCGCGAAGATCGCGGTCACCGCGGCGATGCCCGTCGCGGTGATCGCGAACTGGGACGCCTCGCGTTTCCGGCGAATGATGTTGATGAGTTCGACCACCGCGGCAGTGATCGCGAGACCGATAGGAAAGTGGACGGTCAGCGGATGAAGGCGACCGAGGAATCGCCACCATCGATCGTCACCCACATCGGCTTGGGCGAGCGACATGCTGCCGGAGAGTGGTTCGAGGAGATCGACGAACGAGGTCATATGAAGATCGAGCAAAAGGGGAACTCCAGAGTCGAAGGAGACTTGAGGATACCCTCGATTGCCGTGAGATCCGAGCAGACGACGCCCCGGAGGCCCTTCGAACCCGCGCAGAAGTAGCACTGGACGCCGGGTACGGGTAGCCTCGGGACGACTCATTGCCCTTGACCGAGAATTGGAAGGCATCGAATGAAATACGTCGTCCGAAGCCTCGATGGACGGGAATACGGCCCCTTCACGAGCGACCAGCTTCGCGAGCTCAAGGAAGGACAGCGACTCGGGCCCGGAGATTTCGTCCGCCGCGAGACCGGAAAGACCTGGAGTCCCTTCGAAAAGATCCCAGGCCTGGGGGATGCCGGCGACGCTGTCGCCCCGATCCGAAACGATGCTCCCGAGGCCGGGCCGTCGGTCATCCCGCAGGAGCAGGAAGACCTTCTCGCGGAACCGGACATCGATGGCCCGGTCGACCCGCCGGCGGATCTCCGGATCAACCAACAGGGCGCCGATTCGAGCCCCGATCCTCCGATTGCACTCACGCGTTCCTTGACCTCCCAGTTCGAACTCGACATCGCTCGAGCTTCAGCCTCCGCCGACTTTCTGGTGAAGCACGGCGTCTTGGTGAACCGACTGCCCGACGAGTCGGACCTGTTCACCCTCCATCAGTCCTTTCTGGATGTCGCCAAGCATTCCTTACTTGCAGCCCTGCTGGGAAGACGCGGCGTCCTCATCTGCACGTCCCGTCGAGTCGCGGTCGTGCTGCCATCTGTTTCATCGAAGACGATTCGCATCGCCTATCCGGGGCAGAGTCGATCGATCGGACTTGAACGTCGCACCAGTCTGATCCGGTTAATCTTCGGCCTCATGTTGTTCTTGAATGCCGTCGTCTCGTTCCTTGGATCGAGCCTGCTGGGCAGCTTTGCCACCGCCTTGGATGGTGCCACGGGGCTCGGTGTCGCGGAGACGACCGGCCTCCTCGGATTGAGCGTCGCCATCCTCTTTGCGGCCGGAGGAGCCTTCCTGCTTCTTACTTCGACGGCGAAGGCTCTGGTGATCGACGCCGGTGATCCCGTCGTCTTCCCATGCAATCGCGCGACCGCGTGGCATCTCGGACGCATCGACGACGCCCATCACGCATCACTTGATGCGACGGCTAATGCGACGGCTAATGCGACGGCTAATGCGACGGCAAGCCGATCGGCCATCGGCGAAATAGGATGAACGCGAGCGGACTCATGATCTGAAGCACGCTCGATCAGACCTCAAACTCTTCGCCTACCTCGACGCGCGCTTTCTCTTCCATTCGATCCTGCTCTCGGATCTCGGCCCCCGTAAGTTGCCAGCCATCCGGCCCGTCAACGACATCCCAATCCGCGAAGTACTCGTTGGTTCGCTGATGACTGTGCCCCCAATGACTGACGACACCATCGACTTGCCAGCGACAGGCGACGGTGAACGCCGGGCGTTCGATGCCGTCCTCGCCTGCTTGCATCACGATGTCCCCAACCTCGATCTTGATCGGCCGAACCTCCGCGACTCTCGCCACGGCCCCACCTTCTTCCTGCATCACCAGACCGCGGAAGATCGTTCGATAAAGCGACTCGAGAAAGGGACCTTCCACGCTTCGATCGAGTGCATCGTAGATGTCGCTCTCATCGACATAGTCGAAGGCACGGTAGACGTTGGCGTGAAGCGGCCGGAAGATCGCCTCCGCCTCCGAATCATCCGGCGCTCGAATACCTCCGCCCACCATGATCGTGCCGACATCACTAAGGAGCACTCCGAATCCGGCGATCAGCAGGACGCCCTCGATTCCAGCTGCTGCAACCAGCGCTATCTGTGAGCCGCTCGACCGCGCGACGAGGATCCCCATGATCACCACCACGCCTCCCGCGACGAAGAACACGATCGCCAGAATGGGCACGCGGCTCCCCGGCTCGATCACTGAATCGGGGACCGCCATCAGACGCGCCTCGATGGACTCGCCGAGCGCCGTCCAGGTGAGGCCTGGCTCGTCCACCGTGAACAGAAGAGGTACTCGAACACCTTCGGCATCAAGCTCTGCGGCAAGATCGAGCGGCGGCGGGTCGACCAGATCGGTCAGGATGTCGAGCGGAAAGGTCGTCCATGAGATCTCCACCTTGGCGGGCATGGAAGTTGTTGGATAGACAAGCTTGAATCGAATCTTGCGGAGTCCCTGCTCGCCCGAGATCGGAAAAAGTGGCAGCAACGCCATATCGGGATCGTTGATCTGCAGTTCCTCCAGCTCCGGAAGCACCCTCTGATCGTCGATTCGAACCGGATGTGACCGTTCAAAGAACTCCATGAGCGCGGGCTGCAGCGCCGGCCATTCGACGCTGGAGATTCGAGCCGGCTCCTCTCGTGGAAAATCTACGAGAAAGTCGAGGAAGACAAGGTTCATTTCCAACTGAAGGACCACGGCTTCATCGTCGATAAAAATGCGAATATCGACATGCGGCCCGTCCTGTGGATGCAGACCATCGCCCGCGAGAGTGGCGGAGACCCCACCCAGAGCAAACACCCAGGCCAACAGGAGGTGGAGATACGGATTGAGGCCAGGGAAGCGGAATCTCATATGGTGAAGTCTACGCAGGGCCGGCTCCGGTCGCGGCATGCAACCTGAGACCTTCTCGGCCGTTGGGTAAGGACGAGAGCCGCCACGTCGTGATCCGCGAGGCTCCGCGGCTGGTCCGAACTCCAACCCCGACCCGGCAAATCGGTCGGCCCTATGCTTTCATTTCTCTCTCCCCGCCCGCGGGGCAACCCTCGATCCAGGAACTCAAGAACCGTGAATCATCCGACCACCTGCCGGCTCTTCCTCTCCGCGTCTGTGTTGCTTTCGATCGGCATCACCGCGAACTTGTCCGGATCGATCACGCTCCCATCGATCCAAGATGAAGATCGCATCCGAGCCGCCATGAACGAGGCGCCGGAGGAGGAGAGGATTTTCAACGATCACATCACGGTGCTTTCAAGTCCGTGGATGGGAGGAAGACTCCCCGGAACCCCCGGCATGGAGTACGCCCGCGACTATGTGATCTATTGGTACAAGCAAGCCGGGCTCGAGCCTGGCATGGTTGACGCTGACACGGGCGAGCGAAGTTGGAAGCAGCCTTTCCGCCTCGGCGCCGCCACGGAGTTCAGCGGTCAGGAATTCGTGGTGGACGGCAAGAATGGCGAAGTGGTCTTTGAACTTGGCGAGGACTTCGAACTCACGAGCCTCGGCTCCGATGGACGGGTCGAAGGCGACATGGTCTTCATCGGCTATTCCATCGAT
The DNA here is from genome assembly GCA_937919685.1 of uncultured Phycisphaera sp. Classification (GTDB taxonomy): domain Bacteria; phylum Planctomycetota; class Phycisphaerae; order Phycisphaerales; family SM1A02; genus UBA12014. The sequence continues at coordinate 18,268 of CALFOM010000227.1, read as the reverse complement.
GATGGGAACGACGGCTACCAGTCATTCGAAGAGGAAACCGACCTGACCGGAAAGATCGCCGTGATGCTCCGATTCGAGCCCATGAATGAGGATGGTGACAGCCTCTGGGACGAACGCCGATGGTCGCGAAAATCGACCTTCGCAAGCAAGTTCAATGCGGTGAAGAAACGAAATCCCGCCGCCGTCATCCTGATCAACCCCCCGGGGGCGAACGACCCCCGAGCCGGCACGCTGATGAAGGGCACTTCCAACGTGATCGAAGGAGTCCCGGTCTTCATGCTCACCCCGGACGCGGGTGAGAAACTCGTTGCGGCTTGTGACCCTGAAGGCCGCAGCCTCCTCGAACTTCGAAAACTGGCCGATGCCGGCATGACCATCGTTCCCTTCGGCGGATCGGTCGCCGCTGGCGGCGTGATCGAGGAGACTCCCAGCTACGCTGAGAACGTCCTCGGCGTGCTCCCGGGCCGCGGCGAACTCAAGGACGAATTTGTCATCATCGGCGGCCACCTCGATCACCTCGGCATGGGCGAATTCGGCTCCCGTCGCGGCTCCGGCAATCTTCATCCGGGTGCTGACGACAATGCGTCCGGCGCCGCGGCATTGATGATGCTGGGTGAGAGCCTGCGAAAGGCCTACGAGGAAATCCCCGAAGACCAGCCGCTTCGCTCGATCATGTTCGCCGCCTTCGATGCCGAAGAAAGCGGACTCAACGGCTCACGCTTCTACGCAGACAACCCGCCACACGAAATCGACGACGTCGCGTTGATGATCAACTTCGACATGATCGGCCGGGTCAACGAAGGGGGCCTCAGCGTGACCGGCGTAGATACCGGCGACGGCATGCGGGAATGGGCCCAGCCCTTCCTCGATGATTCCGGTCTCAAGATCGTGCTCGCCGAAGGAATGCGGGGCGGCGGGAGCGACCATGCCAGCTTCTACCGGAAGAATATTCCGATTCTCTTCGCGATTTGCGCCGACTTCCACGACGACTATCACACGCCTGATGACACCGCGGACAAGATCTACCGAACGTCCGGAGTTAAGACTGTCCAGCTCTTCCACGAACTCGCCCTCGACGCCGCGAAGCGTCCCGAGAAGTTCCCGTTCGCCTCTCCAGACACGGGTGACGATTCCGCTCAAAATCCCAACGGCCCCACCCGGAGCCGCGCCCTCCGAGTCAGGCTCGGGATCAGGAGCCGTCAGCTGCCCGATGGCGCCGGGCTCGAAGTCGTGAACGTCACGGAAGGATCCACGGCCGACAAGGGTGGCCTTCTAGAAGGCGACGTGATCAAGAAATGGGACAAGAATGTTCTCAAGACCCGCGCCGAACTCGTCAGTTACCTCGCCGAACTCAAGCCCGATGACGAAGTGCAGGTCATCGTCGATCGCGACGGCGAACAGAAAGTCGTCTTTCTGAAGATGCTCGCTCCCGAGTGAACAAAACTTCGAATGAACCGACCGACCGCCGCCGTCCCGATTTCGGGGACGGCGGCGGTCTTTCAATCCTTGAGTGGCCGCTCGCTACCCTCGCTGCGGCCGCGGGCTTCACCCCGGGGGGAACGCCGATGCCGTGCGGGCGATCGCCTCACCACCGAATCGATCACGGATCGCATCCGTCGCGGCATCCAAGCGACGATTCCGAGCATTCTCCTCGTCGCCCGCAGAGAACAAATCAGGCACCGCTTCCTCGAACCGCTCCGCCGACATTCCCACCAGTCGGACTGGGCGAAACTTCCACTCCCGGAATAGCGTGCGTGCAGTCTCCCAGAGGAGGTCCGTGCGATCGGTCGGCTCGGACAGAGTCCTTGACCTCGTGTTGGTCACGAACTCACCGTCTCGGATTTTTACCACGATGGATCTTGCTCGCCGGTTTCTTCGACGCAATCTGGCTGCCACACGTTCGACGTGACGGAGCAGCACCCCCTCAACCTCTCGAGGATCAGCGAGATCCACGCCGAAGGTCTGCTCATGGCCGACCGACTTTGCGGTCCGGTCTCCGACCACCGGGCGGTCGTCACGACCGTGTGAGAGATCGTGGAATCGAGCGGACGCGGCGCCGAAGCTTGCGACCAGGGATTCCGCGGACCAGTTCTGGAGGTCGCCGAAAGTCCGGATTCCGCGAGCCTCAAATCGAGCCTTGCTCTTCGGACCGATCCCCCACATTCGGCCTATGGGGAGCGTCGAAAGACGCACGGCCAGCCCCTCCTCTTCAAAGACGGTGAGCCCGTCGGGCTTCTCAAGATCAGAGGCGATCTTTGCCGCGAACTTACACGGCGCCACCCCGACGCTCGCATTCAGGCCGAGCTCGTCTCTGATCACCCGCTTCAGGTCTGCCGCGATGGTCGGACCGTCCCCAAGCAGTCGAAGCGAACCGGTGACATCGACGAACGCCTCATCAATCGAGATCGGCTCCAATAGCGGCGACGCGGTCTCGAGGATATCCATGATCCTCGCCGAGTCCGCCTCGTACTTCGCAAAGGACGGCGGGACCACGATCGCGGATGGGCACCGTCGAACCGCCTGAGCCATTGGCATCGCGGACCGACAACCGAATCGCCGTGCCTCGTAGCTCGCCGCCGCCACGACTCCGCGTCCTCCTCGGCCACCGACCAGCACCGGACGGCCACGCAACGACGGATCGTCGCGTTGCTCCACCGATGCGAAGAAGGCATCCATGTCGACGTGCAGGATGGTTCGGGAGAGGGCCATATCGTGTCGGGCCACGTCGTACCGATCAATTCGAATTTCGGCGTGGCGATGGTGTTCCGCGAGAAGAGTCCCGCCTGCTCAGAAGCCGCCCGACGACTTCGCCGAGGGATTGACAAAGATCCGGCCGATCGATCCGGCTTCCGCCTTGGAGATCTCACCGACCGACTGAAGTTGCGAAAGAAGGGAATTCCACCGGCCGTCGGTCATCCAGCCCAATCCGTTGGATTTGGTATCTTCGGATTCGACGAAGGCAGGCAGCTTTGATGCCGCCAGCTTGAGTACGGTCGACTTGAGATCGGGGTTCAAGGCGGCGATCACCTTATTGATCGGTTCGGGTTCCGCGAGATAGGAAGCCCACCCGGCTCGCACCGCTTCCGTGAATCGTGCGACCAGTTCGGGTTCTGATTTGAGCAGTGCATCGTTGACCGCGACCACGCCGTCGTATGGGTTGTATCCGGTCTCCCCGACTACGTAGACCCGGGTCATGACACCATCGACCTCCAACTGAATCGGTTCCGAGGTCGCGAACGCCTGCATCGCCTCGACCTTGCCCTCCACAAAAGGCGCCGAGGATCCTGCGTACGGAACGAATGACAGCTTCGAACCGTCGTAGATGCTATTCAACCAGCGGATGTAGACCAGCCCGTCCTGCGCCATCACCGTCGAGTCGCTTTCCCAGAGTTCTTTCAAAGTCATGAACGACGAATCACGCTTGACGACCATCGCTCGTGGTGACGTCTGAAAACTTGCAAACACCGCAGTGGCCTTGCCGCCGCGGGCGCGAATCGTCACCAACTGCGGCGCAGAAACGACCGCAAAATCAACGCGGCCGCTGGCAACGAGCTGCGGTGCCGGCACGTCGGCGCCGCCCTTGATCAGTTGGACGTCGAATCCAGCCTTCTCAAAGATCCCTCGTTCCTTCGCCGCATAAAAACCGCCGAATTCCGGCTCGGGAAACCAGTTCAACTGAACGGTAACCGTGCGAAGTCCGGCCTTGTCCACAGCCAATCTGGGATCGGTGCATCCCGAGACGACAATCAGACCGAGCATCGTTGAGACCAACAAAGTCGCGATCTGACGTGGCGTAATATTGCGAGTCATGGGATTCCTCAATGAGATCTAAAAAGACGCCTTGAGTATCGTCGAATCCTCATCACCGTGCCGACTCATGCCATCGACCCAGCAGCAACCACCCCGCGAGGTTCACGAATCCGAAGAGTAGAAAACCAAGGGTGGCGGCAAGGGTCACCGCGGCGAAGACGGTTGAAGTCTGATTCTGCTTCAGGGCACTGGTGATGATCGCTCCCAGCGGAGCACGATCACCACCGAAGGCGCCGACGAATTCTCCAACGATGGCGCCGATCACCGCAAGACCCGCGGCGATTCGCAGGCCCGTAAAGACGCTCGGAAGCGACCAGGGAAGACCGAGTGACCACCATGTCCGGAACCGCCCCGCACGGTGGATCTTGAACATCTCGGCGAGTCCGGAGTCGACCGACTGAAGGCCATCAAGCGTCCCGGCGATCACCGGAAAGACTGAAACGATGAATGCGGCGGCGATCACACTGGGAAGGCCGTAGCCGAACCAGATGACCAGCATGGGGGCGATCGCGACGAGTGGAACCATCTGCAGAAGAAGCGTCAGCGGGTAGACGCCGCGTCGTGCCAAAGGAACCAGCGATAGAACGCTCCCCGAAACGATGCCGATGACCGCGCTCAACCCGAATCCGGCGAGAGTGGCGATCGCGGTTCTACCCGTCGCGTCGATCAACCGGGGCCATTGCTCGATGATCGTCTGAAGCACGCTCCATGGCGTGGGAAGAAGGAATTCGGGAATGGAGAAAAGCACTACGGCGAATTGCCAGAGCGACAAGAGAATGAGGACCACCACGGCCGGCGGCCAGACCGAGGTGAGGATGATCCGCAGAAATTTCAAGAGGCGACCCCCATGCCCGCGAGAAGCACCTCGTAGATTCGGGATTGAAGGCGGGCGTACTCCACGTTGCTTCGAAGTGCCGCATTTCGTTCCCCGAACGGGATCTCGAAACGGTCGATGATCCGCGCCGGACGAGGCGACAACACCACCACCTCGTCGGCGAGGAAGACCGCCTCGGCGATCGAATGCGTGACCAGCAAAACGGTGATCGAGCGTTCTCTCACCAGTGCCGCGAGGTCCTCGTCGAGACGAAAACGGGTGACTTCGTCCAGTGCGGCGAACGGCTCGTCGAGCAAGAGGAGATTCGGATCGGCGATCAGCGCCCTCGCCACTGCGGCCCGCATTCGCATTCCTCCGGACAGCGCGGCCGGAAGAAACTCGGCCGCATCATCGAGGCCGACCATCTTGAGTCGACGATCGGCTTCGAGACGACAGGTCTCTGACGAGGCACGAGCAAGTTCAAGAGGAAGCGCGACGTTCCGGCGGACGTTCCGCCAGGGCAGCAGCCGTGGTTCCTGAAAGCAGAACCCGATTCGCGGTGAGGGCTCGACCTCGATCGAACCTCCAGTTGGTGACGCCACGCCTCCGATCAGTCGAAGGATCGTGCTCTTTCCGCATCCGGTGGGACCAAGCAGGGCGGTCACCCGCCCCGGCGCAAGTTCGAGATCCATCGCCGAAACCGCTTCGACCCCTCCGGGGAAGACCTTCTCGACGGAACGTAGTCGTACCTGAACGCCGGTCATTCCGATCCGCCTCCCCTCGGCGTGATGTTGAGAATCGGCTCGTCGGGAAGGCGGAGAAGTCGCAGCGCGTTGAACACTACGAGCACCGTGCTTCCTTCGTGCAGAACGACCGCGGTCGCGAGGTTCGTGATCCCGAGGGAACCGAGCACGATGAGGATGACGACCATGCCCATCGATGCGAAGACGTTCTGAAGAATGATAGCCCGGGTTCTTCTCGCGGCATGGACGGCGAAGGGGAGTCGGGAGAGATCATCCGCCATCAACGCGACGTCCGCGGCTTCCAACGCCACGTCCGTACCACAGCCACCCATCGCCACCCCAACCGTTGCTTCTGCCAGCGCAGGCGCGTCGTTGACGCCGTCGCCGACCATCGCCACGTGCCCATGCGCCCGCCGAAGGTCCGCGATCGCGGCGATCTTGTCCTCCGGGAGCAACCCGGCACGTACCTCGTCGAGGCCCAGCCGGAAGGCGATGCGTTCCGCCGGCGCCTGACGATCCCCGCTCAGCATGATGATCGGCTGGATCCCCATGTCTCGAAGCCGCTGAATGACTGCGGCAGCCTCGGGTCGAGCGGTGTCCTCGAGTTCGAACATCGCGACCGCAGCCTGATCGATGGCCACGAACGCGACGGTCCGGCCGGCCGCACTCGCGGCGTCGGATGCATGCATCAACGACTCCGGGATATCGATCGATGCCTGCTCGAGCAGGCCATGGCCTCCGACCAGAACACGACGGCCCTCGACCAGCCCCTTCATCCCGAATCCTGGAACGACCTCCGACGAGCTTGCCTCGAATCGTTCAAATCCCTCACCGGCCGTCACCACCGCTCGGGCCAGTGGATGCGTGCTCTCACGCTCGACCGCCGCGGCGAATCCGAACACCATCTCCCGGCTGACTTCCCCGGCTAGAACCACGTTTCGTACGGTCGGTCGACCTTCGGTGAGCGTACCCGTCTTGTCGAACGCGATGGCTCGCACCACGCCGAGTTCCTCGAGCGCTCCCCCGCCCTTGACCAACACCCCTCCTCGAGCAGTCCGCGCGATTCCCGCGAGGACCGCCGCCGGAGTGGAGATCGCCAGAGCGCAAGGTGATGCACCAACCAGAACGGTCATCGCGCGAGCCGCCGATTCCGACCAGCCCAACAACTGAAATGCAGGAGGCAGCACGATGAGCAGGACCACCGCGACCAGCACCATCGGGACATAGATCTTGGTGAATCGCTCAGCGGTGCGTTCGGTCGGCGCCTGGCGCTGACGAGCCTCCTCCACCATCCGAACCATTCGCGACATCAGCGTCTCTCCGGCATCGCTGGTCGCTTCAATTTCGATCACCGCGTCTAGATTCAACGTTCCTGCGAAGACACCCGTTCCCGACTGGACGCGAACGGGAACGCTCTCACCGGTGATCGGACTCTGATCGATCCCAGACTCTCCGCGGCGAACGATCCCATCGATCGGAATCCGCTCCGTCGAACGGACTCTCACGATGTCGCCGGGGGCGAGATCGGCGATCGGAACTTCTTCCTCGAGATCACCTTCCGTGATCCGTCGAGCCACCGCCGGCGCAAACTCACCAAGTGCTTCGATCGCTCGAGTTGCACGGCGCATCGCGAGATGTTCGAGCGCGTGCCCCAGCGCGAAAAGGAAGAGCAGGACCGCGGCTTCGCCGATCCGTCCCATCAACGTTGCCCCGATCGCCGCGAGCAACATGAGCAGGTCGACGTCGAGGACTCCCTTGATCAGTTTGCGAAAGGTTCCGACCGCCACGTCGGCGGCGGCGGCCAACATCGCGAGGAGGTACAGGATCTCCGCGGCGTCGCCGAATCCGAGTCGACCGGCGATGAACCCTGAGAGAAGCAGGGTTCCGCTGGTCGCGACGGCGGCCACGTTTCGACCGGGCCCGATTCGAGAGGGTGAGGAGGATTCCTGAGTCATGAGAACGGAGCGCGGAGAGGGCGATGTCGTGCGAAGAACCGGCTGGACGAGGCAGCCTATCCCCTCGCGATCTGACGTTTCGCCCATATGGGTCGGGTTTTCCCCATCTCATCGACCAATCTTGCTGATTCGGCGTTGAAACGGTCGATTCTTCCTGCGAATCGTCGCTCCTCCGGGAAGAAGATCTTCATGACCGACTGGACCTCTAGATACTTCGCTTCCCTGACCGAACTCGATCGGTACCGCGATCTGGTCGACGCGGCCGTTGCGCTGGGAGCCCACCGTCGCCCCGAACTCGATCCCGGCGCCGCCCATACTCGTTTGGAAGCGATTGCTCACCGAGTTCGATGCCGAGTTCCTCACCTCGCAGGCCGCGCAAATGCGGCGACGGCCCGCGGTTCAGAAGGGCTCATGGCTCATCTTCACGAGGTCATTTTCGAGGACATGGGGATCGGCTGCCACGAGGATGTTGCGATGCATCCGGACGCGATGGACTTTGACTTGGTGCTGGACGGGATGCCCGGACTACCGGTTCCGTGTGCCCTCGCGTACTGCGCCGCCGCCGAGCGGATCGGCCTCGATGTATTCGGCGTCGACGTCCCGGGCCGGTTTCTAGTGGCGATCAGAGATGAGGCCAGTCGTCGAATCACGGTTCTGGATCCCCACCTGCGAGGCCAAGTGATCGATGGGTTCGAATTCCGGGATCTCGTCCACGCGTACGACGAGACGCTTGATCCTTGCTCCGTGTTGAAACCCGCCGCCCCAGCGACCTGGCTCCGTCGTTGGCTTCGCGACTTGGCCATCGCCAGCACTCGCTGCGGGGAAACCCATCTTCTTGATTCCTGGAGCCGACTCTCGACGGCCACCGAGGACATCTTGGGCACCCCATGACCGAAATCCGGCATCTCGGCCATTCGCCACCCGGCGTTGAAAAAAGGCCGATATTTGACAAAAAGACCGGCAAATATGAGCGAATGAAGCGATTCCGGGATTTCTAATAAACGTTCGTATAAACGCCCTATCTCCTTGGTTTGGCCACATAGAGACCAAAGACCCCACATTGATCAAGATCTCGCTCGTTGGCAAGTTGCCATTCGGGACTTGGAACTCCTCACAAGATGGAATATGCTCTGAATATGAAAGAACCCACAGACACGAACATCTTGAGGCCTGTCCGAACGACTGGACTGCGGCGTGCGTTCACGATCGTTGAGCTGATGGTTGTGATCGCGATCATTGCGATCATCATGGGCTTCCTTCTCGTGTCCATCGGTTCGTTTCGAGATACCGCTCGGCTGACCGAGTGCATGAGCAACCAGCACCAACTCCAGCTCGGCCTCGTGAGTTGGAGCCAGGACAACAACGGCAAGTTCATGAGCCCGGCGAGCCAAGAGTTCCCTCCCGGAATCGCAAACCCCAATCGCAATCTGTTCTGGGTGAAGAGTTACAACAACGGCGCATCCGTGCCCAGAATCCGCGACACGGATCTTGACGGCATGAAGGACGAGACCGACCAAGCCCTCATCGATGGCGCCCTGTTTGAGTACGTCGGCGACCTTCGGGCGTATCAGTCTCCGCTCGATCCGACCGGACGCGTCCGAAGCTACGCCCTGAACGGTTTCATCAGTGACATCCCGGACAACCCCAACAATGCTTGGGGCCCTACGGTTGACCGAATCAGCAAGATTCGCAATCCTGCGAACACCATGTACACCATCGCCGAGCACGACACGGGGTGGGCCGACAACTACAACCGTGGTGGCTGGGTCGTCGATATCTACACCGAATGGTGGAAGGACTTCCCCGCATTCTGGGACCCGCTTGATCGCCTCGCCATGTCCTTCGTCGACGGCTCGAGTCGCATCATCGCACTTGCGAATCCGAAGTTGAATGAAGTCGTGAATCAGCACGAGATCCCGGTCAACGAAGCTTCGCAGATCGACTTCGATCGCTTCTCGTCATGGCTCAACCCATTGAAATGATCGGTGCGGCCTTCTTCTGGATTAATCCGACCCGCGTCCACCTTCCCGGTCGACGCGGGTCTTCTTTTCGAGATACCCCCGATACGGCGAGTACAAAGCCGAAGGACCAGACCGCAATGGCCAGAGAACCGCGGAATTGATGAACCAATTCGCAGTTCGACGGTCTGATCTGGGTATCCAAACCGCGGAGCCTTTCATGTCTTTCAGTCGATCCTTCTCATCCTTCTCATCCTTCGCCCTCGCCACCGTCACCCTTTTCGGAGCCGCTTCCGCTTCCGGTGATGATATGGCTCGATTCGACGGACAGTCCGTCATCCGGGCGGACATCGATTCGATGCGGGAACTCCGAACCCTGATCGCCCTCGGAGGCGATGTCTGGTCCGAGTCGATCGGGCTGGGAAAAATCGACGTCATGCTTCCGAGCGAACGACTGCGAGTCCTCGACGGAACGGCCATCGACTACGAGATCATTATCGATGACGTGCAATCACTTCTCGACGCGGAACAGGCGAGGCTGACCGCGAACCAGAACGGCATCGCCGGGCTGAGATATCACGAGGAGTACCATCAGCAGGACGAGATCTTCGCGTTCTACGACGCCCTCCAAGAGAGTCGCCCCGACCTCGTGACCTCGCGGGTGATCGGACAGACCATCGAAGGTCGTGACATTCCGGCCTACACCATCTTCGGCGGCGAACCCGCCGACCTCGACGACGCTCCGGCCGTCTACATCCTCACCGGTGCTCACGCTCGCGAGTGGATCGGCCCTGCGACCATGGCCTTCGTCGCGGACAATCTCGTCAACGCCCACGGCATCGATGACCGCATCACCCCCTTGGTCAACGGCGTCGTCTGGCACATCGTTCCCATTGCAAATCCCGACGGATACCAGCACACCTGGGATGACAATCGTCTCTGGCGAAAAACTCGCCGCGAAAACGGGGACGGAACCTTCGGCGTGGATTGGAATCGGAACTTCGCCGCCGGATGGGGTGGCCCTGGCTCCAGTGAAAACACCAACAGCGAGACCTATCGAGGCAGCGTGCCCTTCAGCGAACCAGAGACGCAGGCAATCCGCGACGACGTCCTGGCCCAGGCCAACGCCGTCGCCTTCTTCGATGTGCATTGCTACTCACAACTGATCCTCTGGCCCTACGGATACGACGACACCGAACCGGAAGGCACCGCCGGCGACGTGCACCGAATGATCGGCGAGGGCATTCGAGACGCCATCGCCTCGGTCCATGAAACGAGCTTCGCACCCCAACCCGCCCACGACCTCTATCTCGCCAGTGGAACAAGCCTCGACTGGGCGTGGGATGACGCGGGGGTCTACGCCTTCACCTACGAACTCCGGGATACCGGTAACTTCGGTTTCATTCTTCCGCCGGAACAGATCATCCCCAGCGGTGAAGAAATCCTCGAGTCGTTTCTTTACGTCGGCGAGCAGGTTCTTGGTAGCAGTGCCTTCGTGGATTTCCCCTTCGGCTTCCCAAGTGTCGCGCCCGTTGAAACCGAGACCCAATTTGTGGTCGAGATCTCTGCGGCCTTCAATCAACTCGATCCGACCACCGCGACAATCCGAACTCGGATTGACGACCAAACATTGATGATCACACCAATGTCTCAGACGGGAGAGAACCTGTTCCTCGCGACCCTCCCCGCCGCCGCTTGTGGCAGCATGATCGACGTCGCGTTCGGGATCGAAACGACCAGCGGTGTCCCACTGATCCTCGAGTCGACCGGCGCGCCCTGGACCGTCGAAGTCATCAATGAACTCGTCCTCTTCGAAGACGATGCGGAAACCGATCAGGGCTGGATGCTGGGGGTCGCGGGCGACACTGCCACCACCGGCGTGTGGGTGCGCGTGGATCCCAACGGGACCGCGGCTCAACCCGAAGACGATGCAAGCGATCCGGGCGTCAACTGCTTCGTCACCGGCCAGGGGTCGGTTGGAGGACCCCTTGGTGAAAACGACGTCGACGGAGGATTCACCACGCTGCTGACCCCTCTCTTGGGCACTTCGGATTTCGATGCCATCATCGTGTCCTTCGCATACTGGTATCGCAACGATGCCGGCGCTTCTCCCGGAGAAGACTCCATGCTGGTCGAATTCTCGACCGACGACGGCGCGAGCTGGTCACTGCTCACCGAGATTTCGGAAAGTGCGACCAGTTGGCGGAGCTATGAGGGCATCATCGAAACGAGCTCCAGCCCGACCACTCTGGTGCGATTCGTCGCCTCCGACTTCGGCGCCGGGTCCGTGGTGGAAGCGGGCATAGACGACTTCAGCCTCTCCGTTCGCGCCTGCGGGGAGACCAGCTGCCCGGGCGACTTCAACGGAGATGGCTTGGTTGATGGCGCCGACCTCGGACTGCTCCTCGTCGCCTGGAACACCGATGACCCGAACGCGGATCTGAACGGGAACGGCAGTGTCGATGGAGCGGATCTCGGATTGCTCCTCGCTGCTTGGGGTCTCTGTCCCTGATTCAGATCTTCACGGCAGCCTACCGGCCGAGAAAACGTCTACCGCAGCCCGAATCGAGCCGATCCGAGATAGTTCAGTCCCCGGTTGGGCCTGATCTTGCAATCGATTGCGGGCTCGTGACGTTAGACGAGCACGCCTCGGAGGTCTCTAGCCTATGTCCAACCATCGATTCCGCGTGCTCTCGGCGCCGCACGGCCGTTTGACGGTTCTCAGCGTCGTCGCCATGTGCACGCTCGCCGGACCGCTCTATTCGCAAGACGCCGACATGATGTCGGACGACTCGATGATGAACGAGACTGGAATGATGGCGGAGGAGCCTTCGTTCTCCAGAAAGGACCTCGATTTCTTCGAATCGAAGATTCGCCCGCTCCTTCTGGGTCGTTGCGTCAACTGCCACAGCAACGACGGAAGTCGAATCAACGCCGGATTCCGAGTCGACACGCGGATGCAGTTATTGCTCGGTGGTGACAGCGGGCCCGCGGTCATCCCGGGTGATCCGGATGCCAGCCTGCTCATCCAGGCCATTCGATACGACGATCCCGGCCTCGAAATGCCACCACGCGGACGACTCACCCGCGATGAAATCAAACTCCTCGAAGACTGGGTCAGCATGGGGGCGCCCATGCCGGCGCCGCGTGAGACCATCGACAATCCCGGAACCGAACATCGCTGGTCCACTGAAGAGATCGAACTGGGCCGAAGTCATTGGGCATACGTTCCGGTGGTGTCTCCGGAAGCCCCCACCATCGCCGACGCAAGCTGGCCTCGCGCGGGCCTCGACCACTTCGTCCTTGCCGAACTCGAGGGACGTGGTTTGACGCCCGTCGGAGATGCGGATCCGGACCGATGGCTCCGACGAGTGACCTTCGATCTCACCGGACTTCCTCCGACTCCCACGGAACTCGACGAGTTCGATTCGGATGATTCACCGCTTGCGAAGGAGATCGTCGTCGATCGTCTTCTGACGACGATGGCTTTCGGTGAGCGCTGGGGCCGCCACTGGCTCGACGTCGCTCGATACGCGGAATCCAGTGGCAAGGAAAACAACGTCGCGTATCCGCATGCCTGGCGGTATCGAGACTGGGTCATCAATTCGTTCAACGAAGATCTCCCCTACGACCAGTTCCTGACCAGTCAATTGGCCGGTGATCTGCTTTCCGCCGAAGATGACAACGAAGAAGCCAGAAATCTCATCGCCACGGGCTATCTCGCCCTCGGGACCAAGAGCCATAACGTTCAAGGTAACGCTCAATTCCAGTTTGATCTCATCGACGAGCAGATTGACACCATCACTCAAGGCATGCTCGCCACCACCGTCGCTTGTGCCCGGTGTCACGATCACAAGTTCGATCCGATTCCACAGCGCGACTACTACGCCCTTGCGGGGATCTTCGCCTCGACCGAGACGCGATTCGGAACGTTCGAAGGCCCGGGGAATCGGAACGCGGGCCAGCTCATCGAGATCCCCGCCGGCGCCGACCTGCCCGACGGCCCCATCTTCCCAAGCGCCGCAAGATCGCTCATCATCGCGGCCCGCGATCGGGCGGAGAACCAGCTCGCCGCCGCCGAAGAAATTCGAGCCGAGATGCGATCCGCCGGCATTCGGAATCTTCGGACCGCAAGAGATCAACTCACGCCAGCACAGCAACAGATCCTGCAGCGGGCCCGCAACGCCGAGGGTTCCCGAGACATTGCCGACTCGATTCTCAATCGATTCGATTCCACCGGGCGACCGACGATCGACAATTTCGTATGCATGGGCGCCGTCGAGGGAAAGATCCGAAACGTTCCGTTTCTGGAGCGTGGTGAGCTCGAGAATCCCGGTAACGTCATTCCTCGCGGCTTCGTCCAAGTCCTCAACAGCGACTGGACCACGGATGTCCCGCAGTCCGAAAGCGGGCGTTTGGAACTCGCGGATTGGATCGCGAACGAGAAAAACCCGCTGACCAGCCGGGTCTGGGCCAATCGCATCTGGTCGCATCTCTTCGGCAAGGGAATCGTCAGCTCCTGTGACAACTTCGGTTTGAGCGGGCAGAGTCCGTCGAATCCCGCCTTGCTCGATCACCTCGCCACCCGACTCGTTGAACTCGACTGGTCCTCCAAGAGCCTGATCAGGGAGATTGTCCTCTCACGTTCCTATGCCCTCGGCTCCGAATGGGACCGTCAACGGGCGGCGAAGGATCCTGATGAAACCGCGATCTGGCGAATGCCAAAGCGCCGCCTCGAGGCAGAGGCCATCCGCGACGCGATGCTGGCCGCCGGCGGGCTTCTTGAGATTGAACCGCCCATCGGCTCTGCCGCATCCGGACTGGAAGGCGCCGTCCGCGAGAATATCCTCGATCGCTTCTTCGGATTGACCGCCGCTGAGTATGCCGATCACCGGAGCGTCTACCTCCCAGTAGTCCGCGGAGGTGTTCCAGAGGCACTCGCCGTCTTCGACTTCCCCGAACCAAACTTCGTCCGAGGCACTCGCGACAAGACCAACGTCGCGACCCAGGCCCTCTACCTCATGAACAGTCCGGAAATCACGCGAATGGCCGACGCAATGGCCGACCGGGTTCTGAGCGACAAGGAGGATTCGAAGTCACAGGTCGAGCTGGCATTCCGCATCGCATTCGGACGAACCCCTTCCGCCGGTGAGTACATCGCATGCCGAGACTTTCTCCGGGACTTCCGCGCCGCCTGGACCTCTGACAATCGGGAGAAGGTCGCATCTCTCAACCCGACGCAACGTCGCCAGCAGGATCGAAGAGCAAACGCATCCCGCCGAAATCGAAATGACACGATTGTTGCAACCCCGCAGAACGCCGACTTGATGGCATTCTCCGCATTGTGCCAGACGCTTTTCCAATCCGCGGAATTTCGCACGCTCGATTGACCACGTCACGCCGGCTTCGTGCCAGCGAGGAGTTTGAAACATGGACCTCTGCAACAACCGAATCGAACTCTCCCCCGGCCGCCGTGAGATGCTCAAGTCGCTTTCCTACGGATTCGGATGGCTCGCATTCTCTGGCCTTGCGGGAGCGCGTTCGTTTGCAACCTCGATGCTCGACGATCCACTCGCCCCAAAGCAACCGCATCACACGGCGAAGGCGAAACGCGTCATCTTCCTCTACATGTCCGGCGCGCCGTCCCACGTGGACACCTTCGACTACAAACCCGAACTCGCAAAACGCGACGGCCAAGCCTACCAGGGCAATGCCAAACTCCTTGCCAGCCCGTGGAAATTCAATCGTCACGGCGAGAGCGGCCTGCCGATCAGCGAGCTCTTCCCCGGGGTGGCCCGGCACGCGGATGACCTCTGTCTTCTCCATGGCATGAAAGCGGGAATTCCCGCCCACGCTCAGGCCCAGATGCAGTTGCATACCGGCTCCTTCCAATTCGTCAGGCCGTCGATGGGATCCTGGGCGTTGTACGGGCTTGGCACCAGCAACCAGAACCTGCCTGGCTTCATCACCGTGAATCCCGGCGGCGCCGCCAATCAATACGGAAGCGGCTTTCTCCCGGCGACGTATCAGGGCACTCCGGTTCGACTCCCTGGAGGCGACAACCGAGGCCCGGGAGGCCAGCAGGCAAGACGCGGCCGGAACAATCAGTCACAGGATCCGATCGAGCATCTGGAAAGCGATCGAAACGGAGCCGCCGTTCAAAAAGAACAACTGGCACTGCTTCGTCGCCTTGAACGAGAACGAAGTCGTCGGGGCAACGGGGATCCAGCGGTCGAAACCGTCTTGGAACAATACGAGCTCGCGTTTCGCATGCAGACAGAGGTTCCCGGAGTTGTCGATCTCGGGACCGAAGACCGGAAGACGCTCGAGATGTACGGCATCGGCGAAGAAGGCACGGACGGCTTCGGACGCCAGTGCCTCCTCGCTCGACGTTTCGCCGAAGAAGGCGTGCGGTTCATCGAAGTCACCGCGGGCGGGTGGGATACCCATCGGAACATGCGGACCGAACTGGCGAACCGATGCGGCGCGGTGGATAAACCGATCGCCGGCCTGCTTGCCGATCTCAAGCGACGAAACATGCTTGAAGACACGCTCGTGGTCTGGGGCGGCGAGTTCGGACGGACACCGTATGCCCAGGGTTCCGACGGTCGCGATCACAACGCCGGCGGATTCACCATGTGGATGGCCGGCGGCGGCGTGAAGGGTGGCTACGAGTATGGATCGACCGATGAGACTGGACACAAAGCGGTGGAAGGCGTGATGGACATTCACGACTGGCACGCGACGCTGCTTCACTCGCTGGGTCTAAACCACGAGCGGCTGACCTTCAACCATGCGGGCAGAGACTTCCGACTGACCGATGTCCACGGCAATGTCCACGCCGACATCTTCGCTTGAGCCGATCCTCAGTGATCTGCATCGAGCGGCTGCCCGTCGTCGGCCTCGGACCACACTGCGGGCGGAGGTCCCGCCTCGGATTCCGTGCTGCGGAGCGTGACCACACCCAGGACAATCAGCGACAGACATGCGATTCGCCGCCAAGACTTCGATTCCCCGAGGCGGTGCATACCCCAGATCGCCGTTCCGACGGCGCCGATTCCCGTCCAAACCGCATACGCCGTTCCGATGGGAATCTCCCGCGTTGCCACCGCCAGCAGAAACATGCTGACGAACATCCCGAGAACAAAGATGATCGTCCACCGCCGATTGCGGAAACCGTCACTCGACTTCAGACCGACCGCGCCCACGCATTCGAAGACCCCTGCGATTCCGAGGATGAGCCAACTCATCTGGATGGTTCCTCCGCGGAGTTCGGCTGGAGACTCAATTCCGCTCCATCCGACGAGAACACTCGAAGCCCTGCAACCCCAAGGATCACAAGACTGATGCCGGCGATACGTGGAACCGAAACGACATCTCCATGCCAGAGCATGCCGAGAATCGCCGTGCCCGTGGCGCCAAGCCCGGTCCAGACCGCGTAGGCACTCCCGATCGGAAGCGTCCGCACGGCCTTGGCGAGGGGCAGGAAAGATGCCACCATGGCTGCAATAACGATGACTGTCGGTCCCGGCCGCGTGAATCCATGCGTCGCGGGGAGCCCGGACGCCCACGCCACCTCAAAGCAGGCTGAAACCAAGACCAGGATCCAGGCCATCGACCTCGAAGGGCCCTGCGACTGATCTTGATCAGGCATTGATTTTCACGAGGCGAGTGACCCGACCGATGGGGACCCACTCCGCCACGAGGATCGATCCATCCTGCAGGAAGATCGCGTCATGCGGATGCACGAACTGGCCAGACTTGAAGGTATCCCGAGGCTTGCCTCGGAGGTCCGTCGGATGGCCGTCTCCGAGCATCACGATCGGCTCGTTCTTCTCGTCGTAGAGCGTGACCACGCTGTCAAGATCCGGCACGAGCATCACGCCGTCGCGAAAATCGACATCGCAGGGACGTCGGACGCCGTTGGTGTGCATCGAAACGGGCTTGCCATCAAGATCAAAGACCTGAAGGCGACGATTGCTTCGGTCCGCCACAACGACCCGTGGTTCCGAACCTCGCGGGTCGACCCAGAGCCCGTGCGGGCACGCCACCTGCCCCTTGTCGTTGCCAGGCTTGAGGAAGATCGACTTCCATTCGCCTTCCTTGGTATAGCGATGCACGAACGAACGACCGTAACCGTCACCGACCAGGACGTCGCCATCGGGCAGGAATGCCACGTTGGTCGGGCACCATTGCCCCGGTGCGTCATAAGCCTCGCTTTGCGTCGGACACTCGGCGGTCCAGGCCACGGTTCCATCAAGATCTGTCTTCACGACACATCGCCGACGGGTATCGCAGTGATACAGAAATTCGCCGTCCTTTTCCTGACGAATATCCAAGCCATGAGCGCCGCCCGCGAAGTCTTCTCCCCAGTCGGTGATGAACTCGCCGTTGGGCGAATAGACACACACTCCTGACTTCCGAATGCACTCGCCTCCGACCGTGTGCGCCACGTAGATCCGCCCCGCCTTGTCTTGGGCAAGTCCGTGCGTATCTCCGAACGCGATCCCGTCCGGAGGTGTCAGCCAGTCATGCTCGCACCGCCATCGTTGAGAACCCTCCCCGATGATGACGGGCGGCCCATCAGCGAGTTTCCCGCGGAATGCGCTGAAGGCGGGAATCGCCGGAATGACGGCAGCGGCGGCCGTAGCGGCGAGGAACTGACGACGGTCGAAGGAGTAGTCTTGCATGGACTCAATTCTACGACCAATCCCGACCAAAACTCAACGGAAGTGGTACAGATTGACCTGACATCACCTGAGACATGACCTGAGAAAGACCTGAGGCCTTGAAAAACGCCCGCGACTGAGTCGCGGGCGTTTCAAGTATTTGTTTGTCATACGTGATTGGGCATCTTCAAGGACGCTCTGAACCTACCACTCGCTTCGACGGTTGCCGCGTTCGCGACCACGTCGACCACCGTCTTTCTCGAACATGCCACCACCGCCGCCGCCGGGATCAGCGCCGCCGCCACCGCCGCCGCGATAG
>CALFOM010000226.1 GCA_937919685.1 uncultured Phycisphaera sp. | reverse complement strand
TACCGAATCGCACCTGGCTCATCGAGAATCTGTGAATTCGGAACGCTGTTGCCGAAGCGATCGAATTGGTCGAAGGTCCAGACGGCCTTCTTGGTCTTTGGATCGAGTTCGATCAGGAGCGGCTGGCCCGGTCCCGCGTGGCAGTTGCCGATCATGTAATGCCCGTTGGGCAGAACTTCCAACGTGGTGACCCACGCCAGTCGGATGTTCGGAAGCTCGTCTTGCGTCACGCTCCACACGATTTTCTTCGCAGGTGTGACTTCGATCACGCTGTGGCCATTGCCCGTCGCAATCAGCGTGTTGCCGTTGGCGAGACGAACCGCACCGAAACACTTGTTCCCGAATGCTTCCGGGCCGTGGCCGCCCTTGGCCTCGCCGGTGCCGTCGCCAACTCTGATCGGGACGTCATAGTCCCAGACCACCTCGCCGGTGCCTTGGGCATACTCGCGAACGGCGCCGTCGCCTTCATGGCAGACGAGGTAGCGGTCTTTCGCGATCTTGCGGACCAGTCGCGTGTCCATGTGAGGGTGCGGGTTCTTGACGATCAAAGGCGTCGTCGCGTGAATGGTGCCGTCGCGGTCGATCTCGATGATTCGTGCGGGACCGCTCTCCGCAATCATGAGACGCCAGTCGTCGGTCGGGTTGAGCGCCGAGTTCGGCGAGAGCGGCTGGAAGGCGTGGACTTCAACAGCCTTGCCCTTGTTTCCATTGTTCACCCGACAGTCGTAGGACCAGACGATCTGCTTCGTCTTCGGATCGATCTCGACGACTTCCGAGGCGCCCCGCTGCACCATGACGTGGCCGTCGGGCAGCATGTGAATGTCGTGGATTCCACCCCAGGGCATCTCCCATTCAACGTCGCCCTTCGCGTCGACGATGGCGAGGGTGTTGTTGCCTTGCGTGATCAACCGATGCTGGGCGGAGGCGGCTTCCGGGATGGCACACATGGCGCCCGAGGCAGCGACCACGGTGAGGAATCGGTGGATTTCGAGATGTCGACGCATGGGAAATCTCCGCGAGAGGATGAGGCGCGATCGGAGTATCGCGAAATTCCGATCGGGCGGTGCGTCGATGTCGTCTCAGAACGTCCCTTCGGTCGTCTCAAGGCGCTGTCGGCGTCCCGACGATCAATCGATCAGCCAGATCTCGTGCCGATACCAGCCACTGGGGAGACGGGTGCTGACCATCTGGCCGCGGGTGGCGTGGTACTTCCCCGTACCCCCGAGAATGCCTCGGAGGATCGGTGTGTCCGTCTCGATGCTCTTCTTCGGATACGGGTGCGACCCGCCGACCACGATGGAGTCGGTGTTTCCGTTCCAGTCGAGTTCAATCAGAGTCATCCGATGCTCTGTGTCCTTCTCTAGACGGGTGACCTGCATGGTGCCGGTGCAGACGCCGATGGTGGTCGCGTCTTCGCCTTCGGAATCATCTAGGTCTGCATGCCATCCGACGATCGCATTGATGCCGGCATCTCGTTTTTGGGCTTCGGTCTGAAGAATCAGTGGCGGCGCGTTGTAGACCGTGAGCGTTGGTGGGCCGTCCAGGCGGTTCTGGCCGGTGGTATTGCATCCGGCAAGCGTGATCAGGGCGAGGAAAGTTGCGACGAGGGTGGAGCAGGATCGGGAGGCGAATGTGTTGGAGTGGATGGGCATGGCGGGGTCTTTCTTACGGAGCAATTTTTGGGGGAAGAAACGAAACGCAGCATCCCACGAGGCGGCGGGTTTCATTTGAGCAGGTAGAGGTCAACGTGGAACCAGTCGTCCCCCCTCGGAGTCGTGACGGTTTCGCCGGGTCAGCCGATGAACCGGTCGGTACCGCCGGCGATGGGTTGAGATGATAACGGCCACGGTCTGGTCGGAGGGAAGTCAGATGTAGAGTTCGAGGCCGGCTGGCCCGGGCCGCGGCTCGGGGGTCACGATTTCCCCTGAAAACGCTTGCGATACAGGTCGCGGATCACCGCCGCCTGTTTCGCCGAGAATGGCGAGGAGCCCGTCGCTGCGGCACCGGCCTGATCGATGCGCTCGACCCAATCTCGCTGGCTCTCGGTGAGCTTGGGCATGACCGTGTAGAGGGCCTGAATCATGTCGCCGATCTCGGTGGCTCTTCCCGCGATTGCGGAAGTTAGGCGGGCCGCGTCGGCGGAGGCGAGTGTGACCTTCTTTCCCGCCTTGACTCGGGCATCCGTGTGTTGTCGATAGCGGCGTCGGTCCTCTTCCGCGAGACGATTGAGAACCCGATTGCGGTCAATCCGGTCGAGGCCATCCAGCCACTCGTAACGAGTGGCTCGGTCAGGGAGAGATTTGAGATGTCCGAGGGGATCGTCGAGCGGGTTCATGGCGACGTTGATACCTGATCCGGCGTTGTGATGACTGGTGTGGCAGGAACTCTTGCCGCCGCTCGGTCCGCGGCGGGCTTAGCTTTCGAGCGTGGCGGTCAGGATTTCGATGGCATCAGGTCCGGCGATCTCGGGCAGGCTCGTCCTCGCCAGGGACTGGAGTACCTGCGGGGGGGAGAGTCCCGGCATGAGTTCGAGCCATGCTTCGGTGTTGCGAGCGGCGTCAATGGTCAGCCGGCAGGCCTCGAGCACGTCTGGTTCCGTCAACCCTTGTACGTAGGTCCAGGCCCGAGCCTCGGACACCGGAACTCGGTCGGGCTCGATGCCCATGGCTCGAAGGAACAGCGTCGAGTCGAATCGACCGAATGCCGCCATGAATCCCATGCTGTCGGCGATGATCTCGTCATGCAGGTTCAGTCGCATGTTTTGGAAGAGTCGCCTGGTCGCGTAGTGTGCGAACTCATGGTGATGGCGGATGATCCTTGACTTCTCAAGCCAAGTCACGGGGTCGAGGGGTGGATCAAGATCAATCGCCTCCAGACCGGCATAGACGTCGTCGTGCACGATGAGTAACCGGTCTCGAAACCGCGTCGGGTCGGCCTTGTCGAGCAGCGGCATCGCCGTGTTCCATTGATCAACGCCCGCGACGCCGGCGACGGCAGGATCGTCGCGGAGTTCGCCCGCATCCCACGCTTCCCGGGTGGCGGTGATTCGGCCGGGCGCGATGAGTCCGGTGATCAGTAAGGCGTGGACCTGCGGCGAGATCGGTACGGGCTCGCAGCGAGCGCCCAGCGTGCGAAACATCCACTCGAAGAGGTTTCGATCGTCGGTTCCCACCACGGGAAGGTGCCCGGCGAAGTCGGCCTGAACAGAGAAGTCGAGCATGCCTTCCGGGAGCGTGGGGTTCGAGGGAATCGCTGAGGCATCCGCGGAGAGGATCGCCGCGCGATAGGCGGGGCTCTTGGCCATTCCTGCTTCGATTGCAAAGGCGGCCTGCGGCATGCGCTCGGCAAGTTCTGCCGGGGTCACGGGGCCGTCCGGTCGCCAAGACCTCCAGCCGGCGACGTGCGACTCGTCCGGAAGCGGGAGCGTCGGAAGTGCTTCGCTCGCGGCGGGAAGAAAGGAATTGGCAAGATAGGCGGAGAGGTCGACGGGGTCACTCATCGGTCGTTGCCGGCGTGGGGGCGGCGGTGGCCGAAGGCGTCGCTTCCTTCGCCGTGGTGTCCACTGGCGGCGGGTCAGCGACGTCGAAGGGAATCGGGGGCGAAAGGGTCTGGGGGTTTTCGAGCAGATCAAGTCGGCTCACGTCGCCCCATTCCACGCCCGCGTGACCGAGTAAGCAGCCGGTCGTGTTCGCGAGATTAGCGAGGTCGATCTGGTAACTGGCGTCCTGAGTCACGCTATTGATCCGAGCCCCAGCAAGCAGATTGATCGCATTCGCAAGATCGGTACTGGTCCGTTCCCCCAACTGAAACAAAGTCTTCATGGCTTCAAGATTGCGATTGGCCGCCGCGACCTCGAATCGGGCGATCAGGATCTGTTGCCAGCCAAACTCAAGGCTGTCGATGGCGTTCAAGACTTCGGTCGCGACGGTGATTTCCTGCTGCCGGGTGTTGGCGATCGCCTGTAGCCGGGAGAGCAGGGCGGATTGGTAGTTGGCATCCGCGGCTTCGTTTCCGAGGGGCACGCTCGCGGTCACTCCAAACGAGAAACCAGTCGGATTCGTGGTTCGGCGATCGTCGAAGAGGTCGTTTCGAGCGGTGGTGAGCGAACGGCCATTGCCATCGAAGCCGTTGACGGTGTAGCTTCCGACAAAGTCCAGCTCGGGGAGGAGCTGGTTCTTGGCGGCGAGAACTTCAATGGTGGCCGCGATCTGTTCCGCTTCGAGTTCGAGCAAGTCGGCCCGGTTGCGAACGGCGGCATCCACCAGCAGTGTCGTATCGAACTCGTAGGCTCGGAGGATCGGCTTCGTTGTCACGGTGATCGCCACGGAACCGTCCAACGAAATCCCGGGGTCCTGCATCGTCGACTTGAGATTCCGAATGGCCATCGCCAGATTGTCTTCCGCGGTGAGCAGGCTCGACACCGTGGTTGAAAGCGTTACTTCAAAGTTGTAGACCGAAGAAATCGATCCGAACCCGGCATTGACCTGTACTCGAGTGTCGTCGAGGGTCTTCTTGGTGTAGTTGTAGATATCCTTCTGGACGGCGAGCGTCTCGGCAGCGAGGTACAAATTCCAATACGCCGTTTCTGCCCCGAGCAACGTGCTGAGAATCGAATATTGGGTTGCCGCTTCAGCTTCAGCCTCTTGCGCCTTAGCAATCACGATTGACGATTCGTTGTAGTCGTACCCGGCGTTGCGCAGAATCGGTTGGGTGATCGAGACGGAAGGTTGGATGATCGCAAGCCCCGAACTCGACCCCCCGGTGCCGGTGGTGGTGTTGAGGGACGATACGGTGGTCCAGTCGATGGACAAATCTCCGCCGCTTCTGAGGGGCACGGTGACGGAGGGGACCGCGACGAAGTTATCGGATTCGACGTTGATGTTGGTCTGCGTCGCACTGTTGTAGCCCGGAGACACCGTGCGGGTCTGGGTCACACTGAGATTGAACGTGCTTTCGAACTTCGCCTGTTGCAGGCGGATCGCCTGCTTGGCGATGGAAGGGTCGAGGAGGACAGCCTGAATCGAAAGATTATTTTGAAGGGTCTGTCGCCGGGTTTCCTGAAGCGTCAAATCGATGGTCTTGCCAGGTTTGACGAGTTCCGCGATCCGTGCGAGTCGCCTTTCGATTTCGAGCCGGTCGGCCGCCGTCTGCTTTTCCTCCAATTTGGCCGCGGCAAGGATTGATTCGAGCGTCTCGCCTTCGGTCAAGCCACGTGCCTGGTCGAGGGTCTGGATCGTCCCAAGTTGCTCCTTGATCGAGGCGACATCGCGATGATCGGTATCGAGTGGTGAGGCGCAACCGGCGATGCCGGTGAACAGCATCAAGAGGGCGATCCGGTCGCGTCTGGAACGGAGCATGTCGACGTGCGAGTTGATCACAGTTGCTGGTTCTCCACCAATTCGCGGAAGAGGCCTGGAACCGTGCTGAGTTCCTCGAAAGTACCGGTCTGAACCACGCTTCCCTTGTCGAGAACGTAGATTCGATCGGCCTCCAAAATGGTGCTGAGGCGATGTGCAATGATGATTCGCGTCGCACCCAGTTTCATGATGCTCTCGGTGACCGCGGCCTGGGACTTGTCATCAAGGGCGCTGGTGGCTTCGTCGAGCAGCAGGATCCGAGGATTGCCGACGAGCGCTCGGGCGATGAGGAGACGTTGGGCCTGGCCGCCGGAGAGCGAGCCAGCCGAGACCATGGTGAGCATGCCCATCGGCATGTCGTCGATCTCCTGCTCCATCTGAACAAGGCGGGCCGCATCCCAAGCGACCTCCATCGATTTGTCTGTTCCGAGGCCGAGGATCGTGCTCCGGACGTTGCCTCCGGTCAGCGTGTTGGACTGCATGACCACGCCGAGTTGGGAGCGGACCTGGGCGGCATCTACGCTCTTCAGATCGATGCCGTCGAAGAAGACGGATCCCTCTTCAGCCTTTTCCAGACCAAGGATGATCTTCATCAGCGTCGACTTGCCGCATCCGGTTTGGCCGACGATCGCGATGCACTCGCCTGGTTCCGCGCGGATGTCGACGCGGTTGAGGATGAGCGGGAGATCTTTGTCGTATCGGAAGGTGATATTGCGGAGCTCGATCTGGCCTTCGAGTCGGCCCGGGGAGGGCATGTTCTCAGCGATTTCCGGAACGGCCTCCATCAAAGGTCGAAGACGCTGGTACATCGGGATAATCGATACCAATGAATTGAAGGTCATCCCGATCAGCGTGGTGCTGGCGAAGAAGCCGCCGAGTGCGGCGTTGAAACCAAGGAACTGTGCGTCGGTGATGACTTTTCCGTCGCCGTTTTGCATTCCGTAGGCAAAGACGGCGAAGATCACGAGTGTCGCAAGGAGCGGGTACATCCTCGTGAACAGAGTCAGGATGGCGCTGAGGATCTGCGTGATATAGGCCTGCCGGGCAACATCGCCAAGTCGCTCCAGCAGTTTTGAGATCATCCTGGCCGCCGATCCCTGCAGTCGAACTTGTCGGACGCCGGTGATCAGGTCGAGGGCAGTCGCGTCGAGCTCGCCCTTGGCGACCGATTCGATGTACTCGCGTCGGGCCAGCAGGACTCCGATCGTGACCAGGCCAACGATCAGGCCGAGGACCAGCCCGGTGGCATACAGCGCGAGGGTGGTGTCATAGGTGAACATGAGCGCGACGTAGGAGAAACCCGATACAAAGCTGGTGAGGCTCATGATCACCGACTGTGTGAGCTTGCTTCGGATCTGCTCGATGGCCATCACCCGTTGCGAAAGGTCGCCGGAGTTGGTTTCTCGAAAGAAGGTCGATGGCAGTTGGAGGGTTCGATCGACGAACGCGGCGAGCAGGAAGTAGCCTGATCGAGTCTCGACGCGGAGGAACGCGAGTCCGGAGACGACGCCGATCAGGGCAGTAGAGATGGCCGCAAGGAGGAGGCCAAGCCCGAGTGCGTAGGCCAGGTCGATATCGGCCAGTGGTACCACGGTGCTGGTGATGAGCGCGATGACCAGTGGTGTCACGAGATTCAAGAGCGAGATCGAGATGGTCGCGGCGAGGGTTTTGAGCAGGTCGGTCCGGCTGCCTCGGAACGCCAGCTTGAGGAGATCTCGAGCCTTGATGGCCCTGGCTGGAAGTGACGGATAGAAAGTGACGCTTCGGGTCGAAAGGCGAGCGGCGAAGGCGGCATCGACGCGAGTCTTCTCGACGCGACCGTCCTCGTGAAACACATACGCCAAATACCCGCGACGATCGCGGATCAACGCGACGGGGGTTCGAGTCTCGTCGGCCCAACCAAGCAGATGGCCGCATTCGCTCTTCCACCATCCGGTCTCAAGCGTGACCTCTCGTGTCTGGACCCGAGCGGCTCTGGCAAATTGTTCGATTGGTGACCGCGCGGTGTTCTGCTGATAGACGATCTGGTTCTCGATCGTCACGCCCATCTCTATGACGACACGGCGGCATGCGGCATCGAAAGGCGAGCTGGCGTTGGTCGCGATGGGGGCGACTTGGCCGATCGTGATTCCATCAGCCACCGCATAGGCCGTGGTATCGATTCTTGCGGCGTCGGCCCGTTCGCTGGCGAGCACTTTTTGCCCAAAGGTGAGGTCATCAAGCTGTAGGCGTTGGTCTGCGAATTCGAAGCAGAGTCTGGAGAGCGTTTCGGCCATTCCAGCCGGCGTCATTCGTGCGACGGCGCTTGGTGTGTCGAATGGCATCGCTCGAAGGGGTCCTGCGATGGGAAGTGCGGCGCAGGATGTGATGGGCCGACCGATCAAGCCGCCTTCTTCTTCAAAGAGCCATGTCACAGGTTGGTCGGCTGATGTGGCCACCAATGAATCGCCCGATTCGAGTTCGAGCTCGACGCCGATTGCCGCGATCGTCGGTTCTCCCGTGTGCGGTGTCGTCTCGGAGGATTGGTTGGTGAGCGTGTCGCACAGGGAATTGATGCGTGCCGTGCCGTCGGCCGATGCGAGAATCGCTTCCGTGGCATCCTGGCCCAGCCCGCGGGCCTTGGTCGAACTTGAGCCGGCGATCCGGAACTGGATGGAAGCGTCCGAACGATCAGGGAGGACCAGTATGGAATCCGCCGGGAGTTCGAGAATGCAGGATTGCGCTGAATAATCTGATTCGCGACGGCGGCGTGCGAAGACGTACACCACGCCAGCCTGTACGGAGATGGCCCGCACGCTCGCCGGGAGCTCGTGAGCAGACGCAAAAATCTCGAGTGCGGCGCCGAGGCCCGCCGAATCGAAGGATGAATGGTCGGGCGTACTCATGCGTTCGCGCCTCCGACCAGTCGGCGATAGGCGCCATCAAGGGCAAGGAGTTCTTCGTGGGTGCCTCGCTCGGCGATCCCACCGTCGCCGAGGACCAATATTTCGTCGGCATCTCGAATCGAGTTCACACGATTGGAGACGATCAAGGAAGTGCATCCGCGGGCGCGAAGCCGTTCTTCGATATGCGATTCCGTCTTCGAATCAAGGGCGGAAGTCGCGCCGTCAAGCACGAGGATGGTGGGGTTTCGGGCCAGGCATCGAGCGATTTCGAGTCGTTGTTTCTGACCGCCGCTGAGGTTCCGGCCGCCTTCCTGCAGGGCGGCATCGAGGCCCCCTGGGCGTTCGATGAGTTCGCTGCACGAAGCGTCGTGGATGGCTCGGAGCACCAAGTCGTCGGAAATGGTCGAGTCCCACATCGTCACGTTGTCGCGGATCGACCCGCGGAAGATGGTGACTTCCTGATTGACGCCAGAGATGGAATTGACTCGTTGCAGTGCAGGCACTTCGGCGAGCGGGGTTCCGTCTAAGAGGATCTCTCCCGACCACGGAAGGTTCAAGCCCAAGAGCATGTTTGCAATCGAAGACTTTCCGGATCCTGTTCCGCCGACCACCGCGATTCGAGCTCCGGAATCTACTTCGAAGGAGATATCGTCGAGAATTGCGGGTGCGGTACGGTCATATCCGAACTGGACTGATCGGAACTCCACCCTTCCGGCCAGTCGTTCGGGCAGGGTTGTTTCGTCGGAGTTTTCTCTTGATTTTACCTCGGCACCGATCTGGAGGGTGGGGTCCTCGGGATAATGGAGGACGTCCGACACACGGGCGAGATCGGCGCGGGTGGTCTGGAGTGTCCTCGCGAGCAGCACGATCTGTTGGACGGGAACGATCAGAAGCCCGCCAAGCATTTGCATGGCAATGAGGCCGCCCAGCGTCAGGTCGCCTTCGATCACCTGCAAGGAGCCGTAGGTGAGAATGATGACGTTGAGGAGGATGCCGTTGACCAGCGTCGGAGAGGCGTCCAGCCAGGCGGTGATCATGCCGAGGTGTTGCTGTGCATTGCTACCCTTGGCCTGGTAGCCCGACCAGTTGGCGAAGACATCGGTTTCCCGACTGGTCGCCTTGATCTCTGGGATCTCCCGAAGCATCATCATCAACGCACCATACTGGTGGCCGATCTCCTGTTGGAGTGAGTTGTTGCTGTCGATCACCTTGCGGTTGGTGAATCTCACGGCGGCGATGAGAATAGTCGTGGCCGCGATCGAAAGGACGCCGATCTTCCAGTCGTAGGCCAGCATCGCCATCGCATAGATGATGGCCGTGGTGATCTGGATAATCCCGTTCGAGATGCCGCCCGCAAGATTCTGGGCGATGGTCTGGTTGGAAACGAATCGGGAAACCAGATCGCCGGGGAATCTCTGCTGGAAGAAGAGCATGGGCAGGCGAACGATGTGTTCGCACATTTCCAGAGAATGCTGCAGGAACATCCGTATCTGAACCCGGGCAAGCGTGATTTGTTGGAGCCAGGTGAGTACGCCCATCAGCAGGATGGCGATTCCCATCACCAACAGGATCGAACCGGCCCAGAGGGGTTCGGAGCCGACCACGACATCATTAATAAACACGCTGGTCAGGCCTGGGATGAGCAGGCCGGGAATCGCGAGGATCGCACCGCAAAGCATCGGGAAGAGAATTCCCGCCCGATTGCCCTTCGTCCAAGCGAGGAAACCCGAGAACAGCGAGATCGGATGACCTTCAGGCTGGAAGTCTTTTCCCGGTGTGAACTCAAGCACGATGCCGGTGAATGATTTGCTGAAATCTTCTTCGGAAACCAGTCTTCGGCCGCCGCCAGGATCGTTAATGCGAAACTTACCGCCTTTCATCCCCTCGAAGACGACGAAGTGTCCGAATCCCCAGAAGAGGATCGATGGTCGAAGGGACTGCGTCTGAAGTTCTTCGATGCTCCGCCGCATGCCCTTGGCCTCAAGCCCGTGCATCTTGGCGGCGATGATGATTCGGTTCGCCTTGGATCCGTCTCGCGAAACGCCACAGTCGACTCGTAATTTCTCAAGCGGTATGAACCGCTTGTAGTACGCAAGGATCATCGCAAGCGACGCCGCACCGCATTCGACGGCCTCCATCTGGAGAACGGTCGGGGTCGTGGCGAGGTTCTTGCGTGGTTGCGGAATTCGGGTCATGCGAAAGGTTTGTCTTGAGGGAAGCGGAGGCTGCTCAGCCTCCGGAAGCTGCTCCGGCTGCGGGGCCGGTGTCGACGTCGATTCCGAGAAGCTGTTTGAACCACGGAAGAACAAGATCGATGGGCTTATCTTCGCTCGTAAAGATCTTAATGTCGCATTCGGTCAGTCGTGGGAGCGCCGATGGGAAACCTTTGCGCGAAGTCCACGCTAACCCGCTCGCAGTGTTTTCATCGGGGGTGAGATCGATAATGATTTGGAGGGCAACCCCTCCGGTGGAGTCCTGAACGATCTTCGTCAGGGCCGCGCTGCCCAGTGTTGTCGTGATGGAAGTTTCGCTGGCGGCATATGTCGCCACCTCCCGGACGATCCCCTTGATAAAACCGTACTGCGTCGAAGTCGCGAAGGGAAGGGCGATTTCCGCCGCCATCCCCGGCTTCACCTGGACGCCTTTGGCGAATGGGATGAATCCAATGGCATGGTCGATGACTCCGCTGCTCGTCGACTGGCCATCTTTCGACGGTGACTTGTAAAGCACGGCGCCAATCGGCTCCCCAGGCGTGACGAACTGCCCGGGGATCACGAGGACCTCGAGTACCTCACATCGCATCGGCGCGAGAATTTTCTCGTTGTCATCACTTGCCTGCTGGGCGGTGGCGAGCGCTGCTTCGGCAGATGAGATGGCAGTTCGACGGCTTGACCGGGCTGATTCGATCTGGGTCTGGCTTTGCTGTAGCGTCGACTGATACCCAGCGATTTGGGCGGCGAGGCTCGCTTGCAATTCTTGTGTATTGAAGAGGGTCGATTGGTCGCTGATGAGCTGGCTCTTCGGGACCAGCTTCTGTTCGCTCAGGGTCTTGCTGTTCTCGACCTGCTTCTCGTACAACGCGATGAGAATCTTGTTGCTCTCGAGGCTGCGATTCGCGGCGGTCGTCTGAAGGTTTGTTGAATCGGCGAGCCTTTTCAGCGATCTTTCTTCAGCGGCCGTGGAGACCTTGTCGGCCTTCACGAGTGAATCGACATTGGCTTGGGCCTGGACGATGGCTTGGGTCACCCGTGGGCTTCCAATCGTGGCGATCGTGGCGCCAGCTTCGAGAACATCTCCCGACTTGATGGAAACGCTGAGAACGGCGCCCGTGATGTCGGCGTTCTCGATGACGATCGGGAGGGGCCCGCTGGCGGTGATTCCAATGCCGTCAATCTCTCGGGGAATTCGACCGACGAATCCCCAAGTCAGCCCGGCGGCGAGAATCGCGACGATGACCGCCAGAAGGATCCACGACCGTCCCTTGACGACCACCATTGCCTGGTCGAGCAACTCTGCTGAGGAAAGATGCGCTTGGGCTTCCGCTCTGGTAATCGCCTGGATTTTTCGTTGCGACATTCTGTTGCTTCCGGTCGAGTATTGGCCTGAGATTCTTTTGGAATTTCTGGAGGATACAGATTCCCAGATGCTGACTCTGGATTTTTAGGACCTCATCTGTACCTCATGAAGTTCAAGATGAAGAGAAGGAACCACTTTGGGGCTTCCGGAGACAAACACGCGTCTCTCTATAAATCTCGTAAGTGTCTTTCATAGGCCAGTTTGAGCGCGGGGCTCTCCTCGGCGACGCTCTGTTTGTCTTTGGAATCCGGTCTAAATCGGGTCTGGGGGTTCTTGCTGTTGAATTCCGCGACTCGGAGCATTCTCTTGCGGGTCGTCGCGTCCACGTCGTAGCCGAAGTATTCGGGCAGGTCGCCGTCGATGAATCGCGAGATGATCTCTGGATACTTGACGATCCGGCAGCGGCCCTCCTGTTCGAGGCGTCGGGCGGCCAGGAGGAAATCGCGGAGTCGGATGGCGATCCGTTCGATTGGATTCTCTGCATGCTCGAGTTCGGGCGAGTTCATGCCCCCCGGAAAGCCTTCGCCCCAGCCAGGCGTGCGACTGAGAGACACGAGAACCTCAAGCGAGTGGCGTTGGATGAACACCAGCGGCAAGCCGGGGAAAGAAGCGAGGATTCGGTCCGCGGCGAGCACATTCCAACTGGTGCACTTCAGATAGCTTCGTTGGAGTCGATCGCCGTCCGGCCGGAGGAACCCTGAAAACACCGGTTGGAGCGACTGGTTGGTGAACTGGGCAATCGCGGAATTGATCAGGCCGGCCTCCGACATCACCAGCGACCGATCGGTGGCGCCGAGTAGGTTTCGGGCAAGCGTGCTTCCGCAACGAGACATGTGGAGGATCGCGCCTCGCAAGGGCACGCCAGGGGATCGAATGGCGTAGGCAAGAAGAGGGGCGTCCGTGGAGACGAACCACCGTGCGTCCGCCAGTCGGACCATGAGATCTTCGTCGAAGAATGGGGCATGAAAAGGCCCGTGCCCGATTTCTGCCCAGAGCACTCGCAAACGCGATCCTGAACGTTCATTCGGAGGCAGAATTTTGATCGGCGTGAACTTGTCCTGGACGCCGAGCTCCGCAACGCCTTCGGAATCACTCAGTTTCAATTTAGGGCTCATCATCTGGCGACGATTCTACGCTGCGAAGAAAACGAACGTACGCCGACCGTGCTTCGCGAGTACCCACAGTGCTAGAATGCTCGCGACGGTGTCAGGTGTAAAAATTATGTTTTCGCGAGGAGTTTCTGATGGCGATTCAATCAGCCGAGAACATGTTTGCTCCGATCGGGGTCGCGGGCTTCATCTCGGACTATCTGGAACGCGAGGTATTGCATCTAGAACGCAAGGATCCGATGCTCGTCCAGGGGCTTTTTGATCTCGAGTCGATGGCCCATTGCATTCGGTACATGAAGCCGCAGGCCCGCGGTTCGGTTCGAGTCGTCCCCAAAGGTGAAGATCCAGAGGAGACGATTCTGCTGAACGCGATGGCGGCGTCGGCGGATGACCACGGCGAAAATTTTCTCACGTCCGGATTCTCGGCGGGGAAGACGATCATCTTCAACGGGGCAGAATCGTATTGGCCGCCGGTGGAACGAGTCGTCGATGAATTGAAAGAGTCGCTCGCATGCGACATCAAGTGCAACGTCTATTGCACACCGCCGCAATCACAGGGCTTCGATACCCATGTCGACGGTCACGATGTATTGGTTCTGCAAACTGACGGTTCGAAGACTTGGCGACTTCACGAAGTAGACAGCACGCTACCCCTTGAGAGCACGCCGCTCGCGGCCGAGATGTTCTCAAGGCTTGAAGCCTCCAAGCCCAATTACGGCGATCCGGTTCGAGAGGTGACGCTGCATCCGGGCGATCTGCTCTACCTGCCGCGAGGTGTGCCGCACTCGGCGGCATCGACGACCGAGCACTCGATTCATTTTACGATCGGGCTCTACCCACTTCGGCGGCACGAGTTTCTATCAAGGCTGGTCGACTTACTTGCCTTCGAGGATGAGGGGCTTCGCCGCCGAGTCTCGACGGCGGTGATGAAGGGTGGAGAGCCGGCAGCTTCCGCGGGCGACATGTTCCGGGAACTGGCCGCCATCGCGGATGGTCTCGAGACACCGATTGATGTTGATCGGCTGGTGGCGATTAGTTCGGAATCATATGCGCGAGCAGCCGGCACCCAAGGCTCGTTTGAATCGGCGATCGGTGTGGAATCGATGGGCCTCGAGACCGTGATCGAACGACCGGAGGGGTGCTCATGGTTTGTCCGCAGAACACCGATGGATTATCGAATTCGATGTGGCGGAAGCATGTCGGTCCCGCTCAAGCTCTCGCCGGTGATGGACTTCTTCGAGAAGAATCCGGTCTTCCGAATCGGGGATGCGCCCGATCTCATGGCGGATGACGCGAAGTTGACGCTCTGCCGGAATCTGGTGCGGAATGGCGTGATGAGAATCTCGAAGAAACCTGCGCCGGAGATTCAGAAGCCCGTTTTGGCGACGGCATCGGGCAACGACTTGTCTTGGCTCCTACCGAACGCCGGTTTTTAAGAAGACGCGGGTGTGATGGAACTCGGCGGTCAGGGGCCGAGTTCGAGCAGACGGATCGTCGCCTTGCCGAGCCCGTCGCCGACGAGGAAATAACTGGCGGCGTTTCCGTACCAGTGATGGCCGTGTCCCTGATTGGGCGAATCCTCCGGATTTTGAAGGAAGGACCTCGTCGCCACGAACGCCGAGGGTGATGGAATGCGTTCGGTTCCGAGCCGCTGCTGCTCGCGAAAGCGGTCGTTCCCTGCATTCCCGGTCTCGCCCACCACGATCGGCAGGTCGGGATTGTCGAAGTGTCGACGCAGGTCCGCCGCAAGGTGCACGAGGTTCGCCGGATACGCCTCAATTCCGCCGTCGACGTACATGTCGTTCCAACCCTGAAACCAGATGAAGCCGGCGAGTTCCGGCTCCCGTCCGCGCAACGCGGGGAATCGCCGCTGGGCGTCCTGCACGCCTTGGGCGTACTCCTCGAGCATCCGCGTGTAGTACGGGCCGACGTCTCCGCCAGCGGACGGTGGCCGGAAGTCAACGTGCAGGTTCTTTCCGCCCCAAGCGGTCTTGATCAGCAGCACGGGTTCCACGAAGGCGTCCGCGAGCAGGTGTCCGATTTGAAGTTCGGGGCCGAAGTGATCGCGGCCGGAATAGCCGGCGAATCCGATCGAGAGCGGACCCGCCTTGAGTTCGCCGCCGTCGGTTTGATACCAGCAGAACGCGTCGTCGCGGACCGCCCAGCCGCCGTCCGCGTCGCGAAGATGACGCAGGCGCTTCGCGAGCGTCGGATCCTTCATCGTATTCACGAGGTTGCCGCGGCCCCCGTTGTAGTGCTCGGGGTGATCGAGCGCGACGACACCCTGCCCCTCCATGTTGCTCTGCCCGGCGAGCAGGAACACCTTGAAGGTCGGCGTGAGACTCGGCCGCGTGGGCGAGGTCGTGGGCGAGGTGGCGGTGAGGGCGATACCGATGGCGGCGAGCGTGGACAGCATGATCGACATGGACAACATGATCAACATGATCAACATGATCAGGCGCCTTCCTTCTTCAGGGCGTCCTTGGCGTC
>CALFOM010000225.1 GCA_937919685.1 uncultured Phycisphaera sp. | reverse complement strand
CGCCGTGAAGACCTCATCCCCACGGGTCCACCACTTCGTGGACATTCGCGACTTCTGCACATCGTCGAGACGATTCCAGCGATTCCGAATCGCCTGATCGATCACTCCGACCCCGACGCTAAGCTTGACGACCTCCAGATGCGGTCTCATCACCGCGCTGCCTCCGAAGGCCGCATTGATGCGGGCCTCGGCCTGCCCCAGCTCCTCAATGTCGGTGTCGCAGAGAAGCATGTAGACCTTTCGGGAGGCCTCTGTTCTCCAGTGAAGATCACTGGCGAGCAGGCCCGCGAAATCGGCGAGGATCTTCCCGCCGGAACCGCCGAATCCGGCGACGATGGTGATGGCATCAGACATGATTGAACAGGTCTCCAGAGTTACCCAGCTGGCGGAACAGAGAAAACATCGCGTCGAGCGCAGCCCGCCGCAGAGAGAGAAAACCGCTTACAGAATCCAGAGTTCCGCAAGCCGGAAGAGGAGCCACACGGCCCCGAGGAGAAGCAGCCACCAGATCGGTGCCAGCACTCCGGGAAAAATCTTTGCGCCGAATCCCGAGTCCAGACGGAAACGGAGACGGATTGTCGCCCCTTGAACGAGGCGTGGCGACAACTCGATGCCGTCATCGGAGCGAGTCTCGTCGATGGTGTCAGGATTCCCGTCCCAGATCGGCGCGAAGGTACGACCCTTTCGCATCTTCTGGGAGGGGATCAACTTGATCTCCCCTTGGCAATCCTCGTCCTCGAGCCATGCGATCTCGTCTTCCCCCTCTTCGGCGTACGGGACGTCGCGGAGCATGAAGAGATGCCGCTTCTGCCACCAGCTCCAGCTGCCTTTCGGAAGCGAGAAGGACCGCTCGTACGGATCCGGATCATCGAGAATCGCTCGAAGCAACTTGACGTTCTTCTTGCCGTTTCCAAGACAGAATCTGCCGAGCAGCCAGAGTGACAGGGCGGCCACGAACACGGCGACTGCAAATGAAGCAAGGCTGGGCGGCCCACGGTGGTTGAGCGTTCCGCCTGAGAAAACCCGCTTCGATCCATCGGGCAGCTCGACCGCGAGCACGACCTCGATCTCGCCGGCGGCTTTGGGTCCGTAGATGCCACTACTGGTCTCCACCGACTGCGAACCGGATCCCGCCTTGAGGTCGACGGGAATCCGCGTGCTTTCTGCATCTTCATCGGCGACCTGCGTGAAGACGAGCTCGGCGCTCTTCACGCTGCCATCCGTCGTGACCACCGCGGTGAACAGCCGCTCACCGCGGGCTTCCCGTCCGGCCGGAAATTCGATCTTCGCCTTGACGGGCTCGACGGTCACCGTTCGCATCGCCTCGACCTGGACCGGCTCGGCATTCGGCACATCGGGCTGGACGATCGCAGTGACCCGGTACTCGCCCGGCCCTTGATCGAGCCCGACTTCGAACTGCGCTCCGGTGGATACCTGGAGGACCGAACCATCCGGCCTTGTCATTCGCCACGCCACGGAGGCGATCCGCTCGGGCGGCTCGATTGAGAACACCACCGTATCGCCCCATACAGCTTCCGAGATCCCGCCATCACTTCCGACGATTCGACGGTCAACCTTCGAGTATTCGGCGGCCAATCTCCAGCGAGGAGTCCCGTCCTCGGGCATGATCTGCACGCCGTTCGCGGTGGTGAACATGGCGCTGACGAGGAGCACCTCGCCCTCGGCGATGCTTCCATCATCGGGAAGTCTCAAGTCGAATCCGACCGCTCGAATCCCACGCGAGTCGATCGCGGCGGGCTCATCGAAACCCGCGATTGGGAGCCTTTCGCCGTCCTCCGTGGTGACCATCCAGTCAGCCTGCTTGATCACCTCGGCCGCATCGTCTCCAAGCGACAGTTCGAACCGACGAGATTCGCCCACGCGGATCGAACTCACCGGTGGCGGGTCGTCGAGTGTGA
>CALFOM010000224.1 GCA_937919685.1 uncultured Phycisphaera sp. | reverse complement strand
GCATCTTTCTCGCTAAGCACAATCGAACTGCCATCTTTCTCAACGCGAGGCCAGTCGATCCCAATCGCTGGATCATCCCAACGGATCGTTTTTTCGCTCTTGGGATGGTAGATGTCACTGCACTTGTACTGAAAATCCGCAACGTCCGACAAGGTGAGAAAGCCATGGGCAAAGCCCGGCGGCACCCACATCGCAAGCTTGTTTTCTTCGCTCAGTACTTGTCCGACCCACTGTCCGAAGTATTGGCTGGATCGGCGAATGTCCACGGCAACATCGAACACTTCGCCTCGAACACAGCGAACAAGTTTGCCTTGGGTATGTTCTGTTTGATAATGCAACCCTCGAAGCACGCCTCGAGTCGATCGGCTCCAGTTATCCTGCACGAAGGCTGCTTGAATCTTCGCCTCGGCAAAGACTTGAGCCGACCACGTCTCTAGAAAGAACCCGCGATCGTCACCGAAGACTCGAGGCTCGACGAGTAGCACATCAGGGATTGCCAACGGACGAAACGTCATGATTCCTCCGCGGGACTCGATTTCCCTTCGTGAAGCAACGCCTGCAGATATTCGCCATATGAGTTCTTGGAGAGACTTTCTGCAAGTACGGACAGGGCCTCATCATCAATCCAGCCGTTAGCCCAAGCAATCTCCTCCGGGCAAGCGATCTTCAACCCCTGGCGTTCTTCGATGGTCTGGATGAACTGGCCAGCCTGAATCAGGCTTTCAAACGTACCGGTATCCAGCCACGCGGATCCTCGCCCCAGTCGTTCGACTGAGAGTTGGCCTTGATTCAGATAGACCTCGTTCACCGCAGTAATTTCTAACTCGCCTCTTGCCGAAGGCTTCACCGCTTTCGCAATCTCTACCACCTGCTCGTCGTAGTAATAGAGGCCGGTCACCGCAAACGACGACTTCGGGCGCTTGGGCTTCTCTTCGATACTCACTGCTCGAAGATCCGCATCGAACTCGACGACGCCGTATCGCTCTGGATCTCGAACACGATATGCAAAGACGGTCGCCCCCGCTTCCTGGTTCGAGATGACTCTCAGGCGTCGCTGAAGGTCAGCGCCGTAGAAGATGTTGTCACCCAACACCAGCACGCTCGGCTGCTCCGCGATGAAGTCAGCGCCGATGATGAACGCCTGCGCGAGTCCATCCGGCGAAGGCTGAATCGCCCATTCGATAGACATCCCCCATTGGCTCCCGTCGCCAAGGAGCAACTGAAACATCGCTTGCTCATGCGGGGTCGTGATGATCAGGGTTTCCCGAATCCCTGAAAGCATCAGAACGGAGAGCGGGTGATAGATCATCGGCTTGTCGAATACCGGAAGGAGTTGTTTACTCACTCCCTTTGTCAACGGATGAAGCCTGGTCCCAGATCCTCCCGCGAGAATAATTCCTCGTCTCATACCAGTATTTCCAATTCAGTCTTGAGAACGTGATGAACTCTTGCTCGGCACTTCTCGATGACTCCTGTGATCTTCTTGACGAGCGGCTCATCGCTCGCCGCCTGGAGTCGAGCCAATCTCAAGGCGAGCTTTGCCGCATTTTCTGCCCCACTGACATCGCCCTGAGCAAGCAAGATCTCGGCGAAGGTGAGTTGAAATGCCGCAGAGGCCGGCGAGCGATTTGTGGCAATGCGAGCCAAGTCGATCGCCTCGTCAAACTGCCCGAGCGCCAGTTTCAGCCTCGCTCTAGTATCCAGAACGTCGAGATTGTCCGGGAGCAACTTCGCGAGCAAAATTCCCGCTTCATCACACTTTTCAAGAGCTGAAGCCGCGACGCCCGGGGAGGCTTCACCCGCAATAACGATATCCGCGGCCCGAGCGACGAAGTTGTTGAGGAAGATGCAGACCGGTACGAAATAGGCATCCGCAATCTCACGCTCCGAGCCCTCGAGACCACCCCTTCGCTCCAACATATTAAAAATCGCGGGGTCGATCTGAGTAAAGAGCTCCCTCGCTTCGCTGAGTGCTTCCACCTCGTCTGTGGCCGCAGCCAGTTCGACTTTCGCTGCCTTGAGACGGAACAACAACACTTCTGATGTGACTTCTTGCTCCACCTCGGCAATGACGATCTCTGCTTTCTTGAGCAATGAATCGTCATTCGTCTGCCTGAACACATTAGTCAAGACCCCGATCACGAGCAACTTGTCATTCATGTCGGAAGTCGCATTCAACACAATATCTGCAGCCTCGATGGCGATCTCCGCGGTCGCCCTTTCCGAGATGGAAAGCCACCCGAGCCAAGCCGTTTCACTTTCGCCTGGAGTCTCCCGTGCAACATACAGATCGCGAGCGATTTCGACCTGTCCATCCAGCAGCAGAGAGGCGAATAGAAGTTGCCAACTAGCCGGGCGTGACTCGGGGTTTTCTTCGATGGCATCACGGAACGGCAACAGCGTACTGATGACTAGGTCGTAGTTTCCAGCAAGAAATTCTGCTCGAGCGAGAAGCTGCACATCACCAAGAACCGCTGTACGCTCGATCTTGTTCAGGGCGCCGCGTGCAAGCAACGCCGCCTCCACCGGGTCTCCCAACAACAGCATGACCCTACTTTGGCGGTTCACCGGGACCGAGTTGTTCGGGAATCGACTTGAGAACTCCATGGATTCCTCCTGAAGCAACTCTTCCAGCCGGTCCACTTCATCAACTTCACCGAGCGACCTTGCCTGGTTGAATGCGCTGGTCAAAATGTCGAGGTAAAGCTCCCAAGAGAGCGTGGGCGCATCTGGCCGACCCACGATCCGGCGGCCACGTTCCTCCATGTCACTCGGCACCATTGCCCCAACCGGAAGACGATAGAAGGCATCCGCCAATCGCATGACTTCCGCCTGATCCGCGGCGACCTCGCCCAGCAAGTCAATATACCGCCGTGCGTTGTCTCGGAGATCTGGATCATTCATCGCAATACTTGCAACTCGCCTCAGGAAGCCCGGCTGGTCACCGCAGAGCTCCACGACCCGGTCGAGCGCCGCCTTACTCGCGGCAACATCGCGAACCGGATCTTCAAGCAGTGAGATTGCAAGGAGAAGCTGCGCCTCGCCAGAACCCCGCAATTGATCCCCGATCGAACGCAGCGCTTTGACAGCGCCTTCCCAATCCTCAAGCTCCATCAAGATCGTCGCAACAGCCACTTCGCGATCAACCTCTGAATCGAAGGCTGTGGTATTCCTCAAGAACTCCACGGACTCTTCTGGTTCACCCCGTCGCAGATAACGCCGTGCGATCGCCACGTCGATTTCGGAAATTTCCGAGCCTCTGGCGGCGAGATCATCGAGGATTTGATCCGCTTCATCGATGTTTCCAAGTTGCATCTGCAGCTGGAAACATCGGAACAGATCTTTAGAATCGCCCGTGGAATTTGCGAGATCGCAAATCAAAATCGCCGTTTCGTTCACTCGACCCTGCCGTGAGAAGAGCGATGCCAGCCGCGCTTTTTGCTTCAGAGTGCCCCGATTTCGGCGCTGGAAAATGATCGTGCCGATCTCATCGGCTTCCGTGTTTCTCTCCGCCTCCTGAAGATACTCGAATAGGAGGATCGCGTTTGTCCAAGACTCGGGGTGCCGTGCCGTGCTTTCCTGAAGGACTTCGATAGAACGGTCCAGGTTGCTCTCCGCACCGATTCTCAGGAGTTGAGCAAGTACTGCATCGATTTCAGATCCACCCTCGCCAGCGGAAACAACCGGGTCGATTCGACCGATCGCGTTGACGATGGACTCCTCGTTACTTGAATCAAACGCAAGGACGAAAGTCCCCTCGGCGAGCGATGTCTCTCGAGTTCCAACCCCAAAAGTTTCTCTCGCTCTTGTCACCAGAGCGGCCGCTTTCTCGCGATTTCCAAGCTGAACCGCGGCCCTCATGAAGTTCCGAAGATCTGCCGGTGTCAGATCAAGGGACAGGATCCTGTCGAATCCTTCACTTCCATCTTCGTCTTCGGCTTCGGCTTGCTTCATGGCCAACTCGAGAATGGCGGTTCCGATCGCACGATTCGCGACCGAGTCATCTCGCTCTCCGAATGCTGTAAGAAGAAACGACAACGTATCCGCGGGACCGTTCGTTGTTTTTATCCGAGATGCGGAGAGCAAAATGACTTCATCCGCGAATGCCGAATCTTCCTTGCCTTGCTCAAGGAGTCGCAACGTGGATTCGCTCAAGAGAACGCCTTGATTCAATGCGATCGTGACAAGCTTCTTCGCAATCACTTCGTCGATCGGACTGGAAAGGACTCGTTCAAGCGTCTCCGAGGCGGCGGTTCGTTCACCTTGAACAAGATAAGCTCGGACTACGAGAGGCTCAAGGAATCTAGTCTCTTCTCCTCGCGATTCCATCTCTGTCTTCAGGGCAAGGATGAGCTCGCTCGGTTTGGAATAACCCGCGAATCGGGTGTCGATCTCCTGAGGCTTGATCCCAATCTGTGCCAAATTGATCCACGCCTCGCAGAGCATAAGGATCCCTTGAACTGTTTGCGAAGATCCGGCAACACTATTGGCCACGCGAAACGCTTCGATGAATGAACCTTCAGCTCCGAGCGCCGCAATCAACCGAGTGCTGATCGGAATCGAGAGCCCTCCCATGCTGGCAAATGCCGCCCGATACCCACGGACCGCCAAGGCGTTCAGACCAGCGTCTCTCGCAACATCGCCAAGAAGGCACGTGACAAGAGGATCACTCATCCATTTTCCAAAGTTCCCGCAGAGCCGGCGCACTTCCGTCACGTCCTTTTGCTCCTGAGCCTGAATCTTGAACGCCCTGACCACCGTCTGGATTCGGTCGTACTCAGCCGTGGAGATTCCAGGGCTCGCAAGCAGATTCTCGAACTGCTGAATCCACAGACCCAGTTCCTCATCTCCGCTGAGAATCGCGAGAATCGCGGAATTGACTTCCAGACTCGAATTCTCCCCGACCATCTCGCTCGCGTTGTTCAGTATCTGAAGACACTTCGCGATCTGAGCCATGTTCCAGTATCGGGTCGCCACCGCCATCGCGATTTCTGGATCGGAACCCGAAACATCCATGGCTTTTCCAAGCAATTGCAGTGATGTGAACGAGAGATTCTCAACTCGAGCTCTCTCGATCAGATCTGCCGCGAGAAGCAATATTCGAGGATCTTCGATTTCATCGAACGCCATACCTGAGAGAGCGGCTCGACCTTCTTCGAGGCTGTTGCGCCTGAATAGCTCGTTGACGATGAGAATCTCCGCAAGCTTGGGCTCAAGGGAGCCCTCGGTAACCCAGGCCCTCAGAAGATCCTGCGGTCGTTCCCTCATTGCCCCGGACCGGGCCTCCTGCGCTTCGACCGACTTCCCCGCATTTAGAATCTCGATGACATCCACAAATCTCTGGTTCGAATCTGGCTCTACGGCGAGTCGCTCTAAGGACCAACGCAGCGCCGACGCGTCCTGCGCTTCTCGGAGATCCTCGAGCCACTCACCATTTGTTCTTTGGCCACGAACGAATTCAATCCCTTCCGGGGCGATGAAATCGCCGGTCGAGATGCTGATCATCTGAAGCTGCTCGAGCGCGGCG
This sequence comes from uncultured Phycisphaera sp., assembly GCA_937919685.1. Taxonomy (GTDB): domain Bacteria; phylum Planctomycetota; class Phycisphaerae; order Phycisphaerales; family SM1A02; genus UBA12014. Next base: position 7,564 of record CALFOM010000224.1, on the reverse strand, counting down.
AGATTCCCAGGATCGACTTTCAGCAACTCGCGCGAACTTCCTTCAAGCCTTGCGATCTGCCCGAACGTCCGCTCGATCCGTCCGCGACCGAGAAGACTCTCAATCAAGAGATCATTTGACGCGTTGGTCATTCTGCAGAGGTCTTCGGCCTTGACGAAGAGTTTCAGCGCGCTTTCAAGGTGTTGGTCGTTTTCCGTCGGCACCCGACTTCGGGCATTCGCAAAACTGACCATTACTTCCGCGTCCTGAGGATATCGACTAATCGCTATGCTCAGTTTCGTGAGCGCGGTGCCCCAGTCCCCGGCACTGACCGCAGCCAACCCTTCGACTCGGGCTACCTTGGCGACCTCGTCCTTTTTTGAGTTCTGAAGCGTACGAACCAGGATTCCACCTCCGACCACGAGAACTCCTGCTGCCAGTAGAAAGCCCAGCCGTTTTTTAGCGCGTTTTGTCAATAGCATGATTCGTCATTGCCTTGAAAGTGTGACCCTTGTTCTCTTTCGCGCCAAGGCCGACCTGACGACCGTCCGAACTCAGTCTCGGATGATTATCCCACGAATGGTCCGCAGAAGAATCTTGAGGTCGACCAGAAGGGAAGCGGTTCGGACATACTCGATATCGTATTTGATCCACTCCTGAAAATCCTCACCCGGCGCCCGAGTTCGACTCACTTGCCAGAGCCCTGTGATGCCAGGACGGACTGATAGTCGTAGTTCTCGCCACGCAGGACAGAATTGATTCTCTCTTTCCGGGCTTGGGCGGGGACCCACGAAGCTCATGTCGCCGCGAACCACGTTCCAGAACTGCGGGATCTCATCGATTTGAAGCTTGCGAAGAAGATTCCCGATCCCAGTGACTCTTGGGTCGTTTTCGATAAAGACCTGCGGCCCATCGGCTTGATTGAGAGCCTGGAGCTCCTCAACCATTGATTCCGCATCACGACGCATTGTTCGGAACTTCCAGCATTTGAAATCTCGACCGCCGCGAGTCTGTCTCGTATGGCCAAAAAAGAGCGGAAAGCCGTCATCGATCACGATGAGCACCGAGACCAGAAGGAACATCGGGAACAAGATGATGATCGCCAGAATCGCCACTAAGAAATCTGACACTCGCTTGACTACCCCGTAGACCGTCCGGCGAGGGAGGAACCGCTTCCGTCGCCGACCATCAGGGATCTGAATCTCTCTGATGGGAAGAATCCTGGCACTCCGGGCAGAGTTTTCCTGACTTTCTTGGTCATAGCGGAGATCCGGCCCGACATGAATCGCGAGCTCTCTCGAGCCCGAAGGAAAACCGAGCCACATCGGAGAAATGACCGCTCCATCTTCAGGGAGGAGCGTTCCTTCAAAGGCGAAAACACCGGGCTCGATTTCTACGATGTCGGGAAGTACTCGAGGCAGATCGACCCAACTCGCCACGAGCCAGAGCAAGAACCGTCTTTGCTCGTCCGCTTGACGGGAATCGAACGCATGCCCGAGCAAATCTCCGTCGAGATTGGAGTCTGATCGCTGGCCGACGGGGGCTTCGAAGTACGGCTGGCCCCTTGATCCTCGAGCCCACACCTCGGCATAAGCCGGGTCTGTGGTCAATTCCATCCTCACTCGAGTGAGATCACGAGACTCATAGGATCTCGAGATGCCAATGATCTGTTTATCCGCTGATCTTCGAACTTCCTCACGGTACCGCTCGGTATCACGCTCACAGAGCGTGAACGTTGTCACCGCTGCCATGTTCCAGATAAGTTCGTCAACCACATCCCCCAGATCGAAGACGACAAGCCGATCCTTTGGAAGAAGCAAGTAGACTTCCGCTCCGTCCAATGGCTCGAACTTGCTCTCGGCATAGACGACCTGCACGCCCTTTCCTCGCCACCATGCGGCGTGAAGATCCACGGCCGAGAGACCCCAGATTTTCGGCTGAAGAGAAAATTGTCCCATTTCAGGTTGCATATGGCTTGCCAGGTCGCAACGTCTCTCTACTTCTCTGACAATCGAAGATTGTCAAGCAACGAATTCGACGGTACTTCCGATTCCAGCGCGGCGTCACCGCCGAGTGATTCCGCAACATCGCGGCTCATCTTTGAGTTCGAACCGTACCGTTCACAATCGGATCGGTCCGCGTAGTTGAGTACGACGCCGAGGTAGTCCGCACCAACTGAGCGAATGTCCGCCATGCACTCCGTGAGTCGCAGCCGCGATCGACCACGACGCAGCGCAAGCACGACTCCGTCAGCTGCAGACGCGATCGGGAGAGCCTCGATGCTGGCCGTCAATGGACCACTGTCGATGATGATGATTTCGTAGTCTGTCCGAAGCAATTCGATGACTCGGGAGACCAATCGTGGACTGAGATTGGCTGCGGTGATTCTTCGATCGAATCCGACTCCCAGAAGACTGAGGTTTGGATGACCTAGCTCAACGACTTCTTCGCCCAGAGCGCCATTCCGAACGACTTCCCGGAGACCTGGCTCCTTGAGTCGGCCAAATTGATGGGTCATCGCTCTACCGACAAAGTCAGCATCAACAAGGAGAGTCTTGTACCCGCTCTCGGCATAACTCCAACCGAGGCTCACCGCTAACGTGGTTTTCCCGTCCCCTTGGAACGGACTCGAAACCATCAACGCGTAGCCCCGCTCGGGAGCGCGTCTCGATTCGATCCGGCCTCGAATCCGGTGCACGCAATCTGACGCCAACATCACCGTAGATCCATCCTTGCCGAGCTCATCCATGTTCGGAAGCACGCCGAGGACCCTGAGACCGTGCGCATGGCCCTTCAACTGACGAACACCAAATGTCTTGTGATCGATGGCACCCAAAAGGAAGAAGACACCGATCGAGAAAATCCACCCCCCGACAAACCCACCGATTGCCACGGGGATCTTCTTGTCCTTCGTCGGCCCAAATGCGGGCATCGCCTTGGTCGGAGGGAATCGAATTCGACCCTCTCGAATCGCGTCCTTCTCTCGTTCTAGATTCATCAATCGTTCTTCGAGTTTCGCAAGTTCAGTCTTTTCCTGCTCGATCTTCCCGTCGTAGTCTTCCGCTTCAATTCTGGCTTTCTCAAGATCCATATTCATGCCGACGAATCGTTGCAGTTCGGCGTCTAACGTTGATTTTCTTTCAATCAATGCACCCCAAGACGACTTTGAGTCAGCACTCTGAGCCCATTCCTGCTTGGCTGCCTCTAATCGCCCCTCGAAAGTCGCCTGCTTTGAGTCCAAGCTGATCTTCTCACGACGATATTTCGTGTGTAACGGGCCGAATCGCCGAGCCGTCACTTGAAAATTGATCTCGAGCTGAGTCAACTCCGCGTCAAGTTGCTCCAGTGCAGGATCGACGCTTTGAAGATCATTGAGACCGGGCTTGATTTGCGCACGAGCGGTCGGCTCGAGATCCTCCGGAGTGATTTCCTTCCCTTCTGACTCCGCCAGCAGTCTCGCATTTAAGGCGAACTGCTCTCGAAGCCGACTCATCAGATCCTCGACTCCATCGATCTCCAGCGAAATGCTGCGAATCAGCATGACGTTGTCTTCAATCGTCCCCCTGAGATCTGAACGTCCATACCGAGAATCGACCGACACCTGGTTCCTTGCGAGCTTCAAGCTGCTCAACTTGGACCTCGACGCCTTCACGAGTCGGTCAATCTGATCGACGCGAGCCTTGTGCTGCGCCATGGGGTCTGGAGCGTAGATCGATCGATAGGCACCGACCACGGCATTCACCGCCGCAGCGGCAAATTCCGGGTCTTTATCCTCCAGAGAAACGATGACGAGCGATGAACTACGCGGATTGTCGACGGAGATCCCATCATAGACCGTCTGTCGGAAATCTGGCCTGATCTCTTCAAACTCTTTGAGGCCGGGATCTTCGAATGCTGTCAGGAACACTTGCGTATCTCGTACCTGCTGCGCCTTCTCCTTGACAAAGGCAGCGAACTCTCGAATGCCTGCGGTCTCGATGGTCTCCTCGACCAATGTTGAGAGAGACGACTCGACGACCAGCACGGATGCCGACCTGTAGGTCAGCGGTGTCAATGAGTAACCGGCCCAGGCAAAGAGAGGCGAGAGCACGAGACCAAGGAGAATCGCCAATCGCCATCGGCCGTGCAGTCGATCCGCCACGACCTTCAGCGGATTCTCTGTTTGACCTGGAGAATCTACCGGCGGCGCCCAGTCATACTCATTGCTCGTCGATCTCGCGAGCGGAAATTCTACTTCACGGCCTTCCGGCTCGATGTTCTGCCCAGTCATGAGTCGTCTCCAGTCACTAGTCCAACACTCTTATCGCCCGCTCTTCCGACCGTTACGTCAAAGACGTGCTTTGGAATTCCACCAATAATCTCGCTGGCGTACTCTTCGATATCGGCTTCCAAGTAGGCCCCCTGAAACAGAATCTGGAACTGAAACAAACCCATTCCTCCCAACAAACTCGGCCGAACCACCTCCCTCGCCCCTTCTAGGGTCGAAGCGAAGAATTCCTCGGTGGCAAAAAAGCCATTCACGACCGTGAGATCCTGCGTCCCGCCGCGTTCACGCGAGAACTGATAAGCGCAAGTCTTGACCGTTCTTCCGTCCAACCTCGTAATTTCAAAGGTCCTCGTCCGACTCGAGTCCATGATCCAGCCGCTGGATGGATAACAATTCGGCGGGTGATGCCCCGACATTGACCTTGCATCAGCGCAATAAGCAACGAACAGGATCGCGGTTATCGCTGGAAATGAACCAAGCCTCAGATATTCCTTGCTGAAATGCGCATTCAGGTCCAGAAGTTTCTCTTGATTCGAGGGTACGGGAACATCACCACTCTGGATCCAGGTGCTTTCACCCCAGTTGAGTCTCTGGGGGATGGAAGCGAGCGCCTCTCGAATCGGCTGGCTCATGACGGGATCCGTCCGAGTGATGATTTGTGTCCCGATCATCAGCATGATGAGAAGCATCGCCGAGCCCACCGCCGGAGAGAACCGGTCGATCGCTGATTTTATCCACATTGTTTGATTGCCTTTTTCAATCATCCTGTCGCCAATCGCCATCTCGACACTGGGATATCGATCCACTCGATGAGACGGAGGAGGCCGAGCAACGCCAAGATGGCGATCGGAATCATGAGCCAACCCCCAATGTCATGGGTGACTTCGGCGAATCCCGGCATGTATCCGAACGCCAACGCGGTGGGAACCAGCCGCAGCACGTTGCAGGTCAATGCCACGGGAACACTCGCGAGAATCATGAACGTTCGCATGGAAGATCGAAGAGGCAACGAGAACACGAAGGCATAAATCACCAGCATGAGTGGAACCAACAGTCTCATCCCGTCACAGGCCTCACCGACCGCGACGACGACCCCGTTGATCTCGATGAGGTTCCCATTCTGGATCGCCGGAACACCAACGACATCGAGAATGGTCGCGGTCACGTCCGTAGCCAGGCGCTGGAGCGGCTGCGCCGCAAACTGCCGGACGCGCCCGGGGACCGGGACCACTGCAAGGAGAATGAAGAAGGCCGGCCCAAACGCCCGGAGGGACCTTCCGCCGAAAAACGTCACGAGAATCCCGACGATTCCAAAGACGGCCCCCAGATGCCACAACACAACAATGTCTTCTGTTCCACCGATCAGGAACCCTATCCAGCCTAGGAGAATAATCCCCGGACCGAGAATAGACGGCTTCAGAGTGATATTGCGAATGCGGCTTCGACGGAGCCAAGCGAGGTACACCGCGAGAAACGGAACCACGATGATGTAACTGCGATCGGAATCTCGCACCGCGATGCCGATTATGTCGGCTATCGGATCCCTGTAGATCAGGAGGTTCAGGATGACCATCGCCGGGAAAACCAACCAGAGAAGATATCGAGGACGGCGCGCTGTAGATGTCATTTCTGCCCCTCTTTCCTGGATCCCAACCTAAGACCTCATCGCTCTCTTGGAGCGACCGATGATCGAGTCGATGACATGCGCACCCGAAGCGACATGGGCTCCCGGACAGAGAACCGATCTTGCGATAATCGCCCCGTTTTCGATCGTCGCATCCTCCATGACGATCGAATCGAGAATCACCGCCTCGCCGATTCGCGCACCCGGATCGATGCAATTGGTTCCGTGGGCGGAATATGAAACAGGCTCTCCCGAACTGGATTCGGTGAGGTTGAGATACCGAATCGCATCGAGCCAGCCACGTAAAGATCGAACTTGAATCGCCCGGGGCATGATGACCGCGGCAGTCACCGAAAGGCCACATTGAACCGCCTTGTCGACGGCCTGTTCCTTGAGGTCGAAGTAACCGACCTCAGGAACCAACTCAAGAACACGCGGTTTGATCGCCATAATCCCCACCAATCGATCCAACTCGCTCACACCGATCAGAATGTCGGGGTTTGATTCCAAGTTTCGGAAGAAGCTGCTTAGCGACCTAGGTGGACAACTGCTCCGTTCGATGACGACCAAGTAATCCAGATCCCCATGGGCTGATTCTCGCCGCTTCAAGTAGTCCGCCAATACGCCACCTGTCCCTCTGTGCGGCCGAGGATCGATGACTCTCTTGAATCGAGGGTCCGCAGAAAGCACGTCCATCGATTGATAGCCTTGGCTGGACGAGACCAGGATCTCCAACGGCGGAAGATCATCGGAGACTTCGGCAAGTTTCTCGTGCCAGCACGCGAGTAGCGAAACTGACGGCGCCATCGGCAAGAGTTGGGGTGGCACGCCGACCAGGGATTCGAATGAGCTCTTCCGAAGCCCCTCAGCAAGAATGACCGGTTGAATCTTCAAGAACCGTCCTCCAACTGGCACGCAAACGGGTTTTTTGGAGATTGAGAGCTCGAAACCGCGAGACAGAGATCGCGCCGTAACTCTTTTTTACGAGTGAGAATGACACGTCCTGCGACCTTGACCGCAGCCAACGCCGCCCGAATAGAACCGGTACGCAACTGAACTCTCATAAGGGATGCCATTCGGATGGCGATCGAGAGTCGAACCTAACACCCACGCCCCTCGCTCTGGCACGATCACTTCTCGGCAATGGTACAGAAGGTCTTGCCACTCTCGAATTCGTGACCGGATCCGCTGCGGACTGTCCGATGCTCTCGATAGCGGCAAGAGTGAAATACCAGAGACAAACCACCTGGCCAAAATACGAAAGCGAAATGAAGACGCAGGCGTGAATGAAGACGCTGACACCCAAACCGAACACGAATTTGGAATTCGTCTTCCCGTTCGTACTCTTAAGCGTCTTTCCAACAGTCACGAATGACGTCGCAATCGTCAAGACCAAGAGGCACATGGCGAGGATGCCCCCATTTACGCCAGCAAGAAGGTACTGGTTGGTCATGTCTTGGAGCCCACGTCCCCAATGTGCCGTGGAAGTGGTCCCGATGAGGTACCACTCATTGAAGTGAGCGATCCCACGATCGATAAGAGCGTAGCGGTGATAACCCGTGGACCCTCCGACCAAGTCGATCCGAGCAAGCAAGTGCCAAACGCCATTATTCATAGCAAAATGAAGACTCAGCACAATCGCAAGAAGCACCCATCGCACGGTACTGAGGTAATAGCGGATAGGAAAGGCACAC
>CALFOM010000223.1 GCA_937919685.1 uncultured Phycisphaera sp. | reverse complement strand
GGATCTCCGACACCGGGGCCGATGTGATCGCGGCGTCTCGGTCCGCCTCGGTCGGGATCTGGGAGATGGCTCTGCCGATCGAACCACGCGTCCGGTAGTTGGGAATCGTTTTCGAGGATGAGCGAGATTTCGTAGGTGCCGTCGCGGCGCCCGAAACGCACGCCGTGGCAATCCATCGCCTCGAGTCTCCCAGTGTCCGCGTCGGTCCAGAGATCGATTTGAAGCGGGAGTCGAGTCTGTGAGGCGTCACGGAGATTGGCGCGATGATGCACCAGTTGTCGCTCGACGCCGTCCGAGGTCAATGCGGACTCGAGACCAAGGATCTCGACGTCGTATCCTCCCCGAAGGTCACGAATAAGCTCGTGAAGATCGAGCGTGACAAATTCGAAAAACTGATCGATCAGCGGACTTCTGGTGCCGGAATCTTTCCTCGGAGCGGGCTCACTCGGGCCGTTGGTCCAGTGGGTCTCTCCATCGAATCCCTTCGCGAGCCCTCTGGCGAGAACGCGATCTCCAAGCAGGACGTACTTTGGACCCCGGACATGGAGCGCGGCGCCGTCGAATTGCTCGATCGGTGGAGCCGATCGACCGGAACGTCGCGAAGGCCGTTCACGCCGGGGAAAACGCCGGTCGATCGTTGTCGCGCCGGCCGTCTGTTCCTTGGTGAGTTCGATGCGGAACGTGAGATCCTCGCGTTCGATGAGGCGGAGCGTTTGGTCGAGGCTTGCCACTGCGGTCGGCGTGGTCGAGATCGTCATGATGGTGGCCAGACCGGCGGCGAGGATGAGAGTGGCAGCGATCGCCGTTCCCCAGCGATGTGCGGACAGCTGGCGAGAGATCTGGCGGTGGAGTCGCTGCGAGATTCCCAAGCGACTCGCTGGGGCGTTCACATCGGCCATCACCCGCTGCACCCGTGCGTCGAGTGATCCCTGCTGGTCGAGATGGTGCCCTTGAAGGATGGCATCCATCAGGAGATCATCAGCCAGATTCTCGTCGGCATTCCGGATTTCTCGATCTTGAGCATCACTCACGACTTGGGCTCCAGTTTGTGGAACAGACCCTTCCGTTCGAAACAGTCCGTGAGTCGCGCTCGTGCGCGTTGCAGCCTCTTCTTTACCGCCTCCCGACTCGTCCGAAGTCGGGTCGCGATGACCTCGGTGGTGAGGTCCTGTTCGTAGTGAAGCACCACAATGTTTCGGGCGTCTTCCGGGAGCCGTTGAAGACAGTCGTCGAGTGCGTCGATCTTCTCCTCCCAAGTATCTCCGGGTCTCGTGGCGATCTCGTCAAATCGAGTCTCGAGGTGATTGACGACCTTCGCATGATCGAAGGTGGGCAGGCGTTTCACCTTCCGGTAGTAGGCGAGGGTCTGGAACCGGGCGATGCCTCTGAGCCACGGGCCGAAGGGGCGTTCCTCGTCGTAACGGTCGAGGGTTCGCCACGCCGTGATCATCGTCTCCTGGAAGAGATCGTCGACCGCGTTCTTGTCATAGACCATTGACCGGAGCATCGCGAGCACCATCGGGGTGTGCTCGCGGACCAGGATCGAGAAGGCCTTGCTGTCCGCGGATGGAAGATCGATTCGGGAATCTCCAGAAGGGCGTGGTGATGGGGATTGTCGGCTCGGTGATCTTCCGGGGACCGCGAAATCGGGATTCCCTTTAAGTCGGATCAACCGTCTCGGGGAGTCCTTCGGGGGGGGCGGTCACGATTGATCCCCGACTGGACGGGAGTTTCCACGAGGCCAGAGTCGAGAGAAGCAGAAAAGCAGCGGAGACCAAGAGGCAGGTGGCCAGCCCGCCGAGGAGGAAGCAGACGCCCGAGAGGAGGGTCCCGAACAACCTCCCGGTGGCGTTGGCCGCGTAGTAGAAGCCGACGTCGTGGGCCACGTCCTCCGCCGAGGCGAAAGCAAGGATGAGATACGAATGCAGTGATGATTCCACCGCAAAGGCCACTCCGAAGACGAGCAGGCCGATCACCACCACCGGAACCGCGAGTTGATCGGCGCCGAAGAGGAGCACGCCGGCGATTCCGAGGGTGATGAGAACCAGCACGACCATCCAGCGACGGGCGAGTATCGCTTCGTCGGGGTCGTGATCGCCGAAGGAGAGTCTCAAAAGAAGCCATGGAGCGATGGCCTGTACCAGCCCGTATCCGATGACCCAGACCGCCATGAAGGACCCGATGCCCTCCACCGTCCACCCGGCCTCTTCGGCGAGGAAGATTGGGAGTCCGACCACAAACCAGAGATCTCTCGCGCCGAAGAGAAAGATGCGGGCCACGGAGAGTCGATTGACGGCGGGGGATCTCGACCAAGACGCGCCGACTCTTGGTTTGGTCTTCGGAGGCGGCAACGCAGTTCGCAGCCCGAGTAGCGTGGCGATCGACACTGCGGCGAGCATTCCCGCCAGGCCGAGGAGGGCAGGTGCGAATCCGATCCAAGCCAAGAGGGCTCCGCCGACGAAGAAGCCACATCCTTTCAAGGCATTCTTCGATCCCGTCAGGAGTGCCACGAGCCGGAGCAGCATGGATCGATGACTACCGTCTCGCTCCTCTTTGATGATGAGTTTGACAGCGCTCTTGGAACTCATCTTCGTGAGGTCCTTGGCGATTCCAGAAAGTCCCTGACAGCCCATGACCCATGCGATGGAGAGCGGTGCGGCCCATGCGGGCTCGGTCATCGAGAGCGCGAAAAGGGCGACGACCTGGAGCCACAGTCCCAGATGTAGCGTGCGGTCCAGACCGTACCGTCGCCCGAGTCTTCCGCCGAGGAGATTGGTCGCCACGCCGCAGGCTTCGTAGACGACGAAGAGAAACCCCAGGGTCACCGGTCCGTAGCCGAGGGCATGAAAGTGCAGCAGGACGAGCATCCGCATCGCACCGTCGGTGATCGTCAGCGCCCAGTAGGCGATCGTGACCAAGGCGTAGCCGCGAAGATTCATCCGAGGAGGATTCTCAACTGCGTCGCAAGCCGTGAGGCGAGATCAACGAGGCGGAACGCATAGCCGTATTCGTTGTCGTACCAAGCGAGAATCTTCACCATGCGGTCGCCGATGACCATCGTGCTTGGTGCGTCGATGATTCCGGATCTGGGGTCATTCACGAAGTCCGTGGACACCAGTGGTCGAGTCTCGAATCCGAGTATTCCTTCGAGTGAGCCCTCGCTTGCGATGCGTAGCGCGTCGTTCACCTCTACCACGGTCACCGATTTCTTGACGGTGAAGACCGCATCGAGGAGCGACGCATTGAGCAGAGGGACCCGGATGGCGATGCCGTCGAGGCGGCCCTTGAGTTCCGGGTAGATCATGGTGATTGCGGTGGCAGATCCGGTGCTGGTCGGAATCAGCGCGTTCAAGGCGCTTCGGGCCCGTCGAAGATCGCGGTGCGGCGAATCGACCACGACCTGCGTGTTGGTGGCGTCATGGATCGTTGTGATCACGCCATGCTCGATTCCGAAGGATTCATGGATCACCTTGACCACCGGCGCAAGGCAGTTGGTGGTGCATGAAGCGGCAGTGAGAATCCGATCGATGGCCGGATCGTAGGAGTCCTCATTGCACCCCATCACGATGTTCGGGACCCCACCTTTCACGGGCGCGGCGACGATCACCCGCCGGGCCCCCGCGTCGAGGTGTGGCGTCAGTGTGTCGATTGTCCGCCATTGGCCGCTGCATTCAAGGACGATGTCCACGCCCAGGTCCGCCCAGGGGATGTCGCCGGGTTCTGGATGTTCCGAGTAACTGGCCGCGCGATCATCGATCCGGAGGCCTCCGTCTTCGACGCTGATCTCTCCAGGGAATCGACCGTGGACCGTGTCGAAGTCGAGAAGGTGGGCAGCGCATTCGAGACCGCCCTTGATCTCATTGACGTGCGTGAGATGAAGTTCCGGGTGCTCGCGTAGCGCTCGGACCGCGAGTCGTCCGATCCGTCCGAACCCGTTAATACCGACGTTCATGCTGCAGATCCTCAATATCTAGCGCCCAAAGGCGATCCGGGGAACCGCATGATATCGGGTTGGTGCGACCGAGGGGAAGGCTCCCTCCCGGATGGCTCGATCGGTGTTTCTCGATGCTGGCGACGCCGACACGTTTTTTTCAGATCAAACTTCTCGAGGCGGAGCTGGAGATTTGATTTTTGAATTCTCACGGGGCCGCCGCCGACCAATCGCCCGGAACGAGAGGTGATCGTGTCTGGTGATTCGAGTGTCTACCAGAGCACTACGTCAAAAAATTCACTCGGGGGGATCGCCGGAAGCCGAGCCTTCCACGGTCTCGTCACCGGGCGCGCGGGCACCCGTCTGACGATAAGTGGCTCGACGGGAGGCGTACTCGGTCGGCGCGACCGGAAGATCGATGGGCTCGCCCGCTTGCTTCTGCTCGTGGAGTTTCTTCAGGAATGGGACGCACCACTGACAGCCGGTCCCCGCACCGAGGCAGTCGGCGATTCGGCTGGCGACCGGTGGGTCTTCTCGATTGAGGAAGGTCCTCACCTTGCGCAGGCTTACTCGGAAGCAGAGGCAGACCTGGTCGTCGGGGTCCATGTCCAGGATTCTCCGTGTCGATCGCAATGAGCGGGGCCATCGCCTCGCAGTCGCGTGTCCGGGCTCAGGGTTCGGTACCGCTGGGGTCGTTTGGTGAGGCTTTCGCCGTCGTGGCTTCGGGCGCGAGTGATTGGAAGTCGAAACGCCAGACGAGCTCGGCCATCGAGCCGATGAACGGCGGGTTGTTGAACGGGCCGACTTCCAGGCGTTCCGAGTTGAAACGGATCTCCGGAATGAAGATCCCGCCCAGCAAGGCGATGTGGTCGTCGGTCGCACCGTCTCGAACCCGGGTCGCCCGGGCGAATGCTCTGGTCGGAATGGCCAGTTCGAAGGAGCCTCCGACCGGAATGGACTTTTCCACGTCCCAAGGCTGGAAAGTCACGAGGGTGTTGTTTGTGGAGACCACCTTTCCACCCATGACCATGACCGGCCAGGAAACGCGCTCGCGGAACTGGCGATTGCTCGCGGCCACCCATTTATCCAACCATCGTGTGTATCGAATCCGCTCGTCCGCATTCGTGGCATTGGTCGGGTCCGGAAGGCCAGAGGCTTCGAAGTCGACCTTGAAATCCGCTTGGATGGCCATGGCCAGTCCGGCGGGGCTGACGTTCGATGCCTCGATCGTCCCGGCAGCGGTTGCCGCACTGGCCGCCGTTGGCTGGCCAGAAACCGCGTTCGCCAATGACGTTTCGAGTTCGGCAATCCGCGCGAGCGCCGATTTGAGCGTCGCCTCAAGGTCCCGAACCTGGGCGGCAAGGCGTTCGTTTTCGCGGGCGAGTGTGGTTTCGGGAGCCTGCGCTTGGCTCGGAGTCGATAGGGCTGCGAGTGCGAGGATGGCGACGAGGACGAAAGGCGTCGGGCGGCATTGAATCGGCATTCGCGGGCTCCAAGAGGAAAATCGATGGGTCAGGGGCACGTTGCGACCGATATCGGTGGCCCCCGGTTTGGAAATCGGCCCAAAATGCCCCGCATCTTCAGCTGCTTCGGGTACTTGTGGGCGAGAACATTCACTCTAAGCCGACGAACAGAGTGCTATCCTTATAAGAACGATAACGTTCCCGGCCCCCGTCCACCGAATCGAAGGGTTTTCTTCGTGACCGAGATTCAGAACCTCATTCGTCTTGCCACCCGACGGCTCATGCTGGCTCGTTTCATGGAAACACTGGCGAACGGTGCCGTGCTTGGGCTTGCCTTGCTGCTGGTCTGGGTGCTGGTGTCGAAGGCCGTCCCTTCGTTGGTGATGGAGTGGTGGATCCCGGCGGCAGTCGTCGCGGTCGGTGTTTTTGCCACCGCCGTGATTCGCAGTCTCGGCTTAGGCCGCGATGCAGTCTCTGTCGCGGTCGCGATCGACCAGCGACTTGGTCTTCGGGATCGATTCAGCACCGCGGTTCAGATCGTTCGACGAGATGATCCATTCGCGGTCGCTGCAGTCGCCGATGCGGCGGAGATGGCGGCTCGCCCCGGTGTTCGAAGTTCCGTTCGGGCCGCCTTCCGCCCTGAGGCCCCGGTTGGTTGGTGGGTATCGCCAATACTCCTGCTTGTCGCGGTCGGCGTCTGGACCCTGGTCCCTCAGGGCGACCTGCTTGCGTCCACGCCGTCGGATGGTGGGGTGATGCTGGCGAAGGCCGATCAACAGGCGAACGAAGAAGTCGAGGATCTCGTGGCGATGATCGAAGAAAACCCGATGCTCGCCGCGGAAATGGAAGGCGCCATCGATCAGATGCTGCAGGACGAGGAGATCCAAGAGGATGGGAACGTCGAGGAGACGCCGGAGGAGGTTCGTCGCGAGGCGATCCGGAAGGTTTCGGGACTTCAGGATCGACTTGATGAGATCCTCGATGGCGACAAAGCCAAAATGGACGCTGCATTGCGGGATGCGCTGGCGAACCTTCAGGTCTCCAGCCAGGGTGATGAGGACGCGGAGGCTCTTGCGGAGAGTCTGGCCAAAGGTGATTTTAAGTCGGCCAACGAAGCGTTCGAACGACTTGCCGACCGTCTCGAGGCTGGAGAACTCGATCCCGAGAAGGCCGCCGCGATCAAGGATCAGTTGCAGGACATCGCAGATCAGTTGAATGAGCTCGCGGACAAGCAGGATGCGATGGAACAGGCGTTGCGTCGTGCCGGGCTCGATCCGGAGCTGGCGCAGAATCCAGAGGCGATGAAGCAGGCCATCGACAAGGCCAGCAACTTGAACGAGTCTCAGAAACAGGCCTTGCAAGAAGCTGCCACCGCGCAGAAGAACGCGTCACAGGCGCTCCAAGGCCTGAGTCGGACGATGCAGCAGATGGCTCAGCAGGGACAGCAGGGGGAGGAAGGCCAGGAAGGCGAATCAGGCCAGCAGACCCTGAGTGAACTGGAACAGATGCAGCAGATGCTTCAGCAGGCGCAGTCGGCATCGAATCAGGCGCAGGGCGCCTGCAAGAAGATGGGGCAAGGGCTTTCTCAATGGGCTGCCGGGCTCCAAGGTCAAGACCAAAGTCAGGGCCAAGGTCAAGGTCAGGGTCAGGGCCAAGGTCAGGGACAAGGTCAGGGTCAGGGAGGCATGGGAGGTCGAGGACAGGGCCAAGGTGGTCAAGCGCCGATCGCCCCGACTCCGACGGGGACGGCCGTTCAGCGAGAGAAGGTCGAAGCGAGAAAAGGCGATGTGATCGCAAGGGAAATGGTGGAAGGCGAGCAGGTCGTCGGAGAGGCTCGCGCCCGATTGCAGCGGATTTCCGATCGGATCGCACGTGGGCATGAAGAAGGGCTCAATGAAGATCCGATCCCGCCACATCTTCGAGACGTGCATCAGCACTACTTCGGCGAGTTGAAGAAACGCATCGATGCAGTTCCAAAGGGCGGCGCGAGCCCGCCCGCCGCCGAAGGATCACCCGCCGCTGCGAAGCCCGCGACGGCGCCTTTGCCGAACGCTGAGCCGAACTCGGAATCCCCGGCGCCCTCGGGTGCATGACCACCACGAAGCGAGATGACATGTGGATTCCTTCTGGGCCGACCCTGAGTCGAGTGATTCGAGCGATCGCGACCTTATTCTGTTTCTTGTCGGCATCGACGGGGTGCGATCAGAGCGGGACCGACGCGGTGGTCGTCTACGTTTCCGCTGATGAGCAAGTGGCCAGGCCGATCCTGGATGCCTTCACCGAAAGAACCGGCATTCCGGTGAGTCCGCTTTTCGATACCGAAGCGACGAAGACTACGGGGCTTGCGAATCGCCTTCGACGTGAGTCGGAGCGCCCGCGGGCGGATCTCTTCTGGAGTTCTGAACCATTTGAAGTCGAACGGCTCGCGGCCGAGGGTCTGCTCGCGCCGGCGAGCCATCCGGATCTGGCCGGGCATCCGCCCGCGTGGCGTCGAGCCGATGACCGTTGGTTCGCTTTTGCCGGGCGGGGACGGGTGATCGTCTATGACCCCGAAGTGCTGGAACCTGATGAAGCGCCTGATCGTTGGACGGCGTTGGTCGATCCTCGGTTTCGAGATGCGATCGTGATGGCTGATCCGAGGTTCGGTACCACGCGAGGCCACCTTGGTGCAATGTCGGTGTACTGGAATCGGACCGCAATGCCCGGCTACTACGAAGCATGGCTGGAAGGTCTTGCGGAAAACGGCGTCCGGATGCTGCCCGGTGGGAATGCCGCGACGGTGGACGCGGTGGTACGTGGAGAGGCAATCCTCGGTCTCACCGACACCGATGATGTCGCCGCAGCCCGAGCGAGGGGGCTCCGAATAAACGCCATCATGCCGCGGCATGGTCTCGATCGGGAGAAGGGCGGCGGACCGATGTTGATTCCCAATGCAGCCGGCATCGTCTCGAACGGGCCCAACCCTCTTGGGGCGGTCGAATTGCTCGCCTTCCTCACATCCGCGGAGGTCGAAGCAAGGCTCTATGCCTCGCCATCACGGAACATCCCCGTCGCTCATCCCGAACTTCCGATCGATCCTTCCGATCGCATCGACGAACCGTTGGACGTCGGGATTGCCGAGACCGCGGCCGCGATGGACGAGGCCGTCGCTCGGGCCATGTCCCGACTCGATCCCGAGCGGATCGCCCAACTCAGGAAATCTGGCCCCGGGCGATCACTTGATGGCGGCGATGTGACCGAAGAGGGGATCGAATGATTCCTGGCCTCCGTTGGTGCCTCGTCGGTTGGATCGGGTTGGTGCTCCTCATGCTGGGGCCCGCGCTCTTCGGACTCCTTCCCGCGATGTTCGCTGGTGAAGTCGTCGACCCTTCGGAACTCGGCTTTCGTGGGGATCGCGTCGCGTGGACCACGATCATCTGGGCCGGTGGCATCGCCACGATCTCAATGTTGATCGGATGGGGACCGGGTCGGAGGATGGCGCGAGGGTCATCGGTCGTTCTTCAATCCGCATGTCTTGTTCCCTTGATGCTTCCGCCGGCGTTGCTCTTCGATGCCTGGTGGTTAGAGGTCGGGCCAGACAGTGTGTTGGGCGGCGCGGCCGTTCGTGCCGATCTGGTCCCCGAACTTCGTCGGTTGATTCTCGGGATGGGGCTCGTCTGCTTCGCGTGGCCAATCACCACATGGATCATCGTTGCATGCGGTACGGACGCTTCGGCCGATCTGATCGCGATCGATGCACCACCCCGATGGCGGCGACTTCGGTTGGCGGTACAGCGCGATCGTCGGCCGCTTCTTCTGGGTTGGTTGGCGACCTTCGGAATTCTGTCGACACTGACCGTCCCCTTCGATCTCGCTCAGGTACGCACCTGGGGCTTCGAACTCCGGACGCTCGACGCACAGGGAGCTTCAGCGGCGACCGTGCTCTCGGCGGGCCTTCCTTCCTTGCTGATCGCGATGATCATCGGCGTGCTGGCGGGGACGTTGATCGCTCGAGGGCCGAATCACCGGGGCCGACGGGAGGATCGTCGTGGGGGTTGGTGGACGATCGTGGTGCTGGGAGCGCTTCTGGTGCTGCCCCTTGGCCTCTTGGCAAAACGCGCGTGGTATGCGGACATTCCGGCGATGCTTCAGGTTCATGGTGATGCGATTCTGAACTCCGGACTGATCCTTCTCGTCGCGGCCATTCTGGGCGGATTTCTTGCGGCGGGACTGTCGGCGCTCATCGCTTGTACGCGGCGTGGTCGTGGGTTCGGCGCGGTGATTCTGGGGTCGTTCGCAATGACGGCACTGCTGCCCGCCACCTTGGTCGCGGTGGGTGTTGAGTCGGTGTGGAATCACGAAGCGACCAGCGCCATCTATGACGGACCCGTCGCCTTGCTGCTCGCCGTCTCGGCCCGGGTTGGAATCGCAGCCTGTCTGATCGGGACGTTGACGGCGAACGCCATGCCTCGTCTGCTCAGCCAAGATCAGCCGCGTCGAATCGCTGATGCCTTTCGGGCGATGCGACCTGGTCTGCTTCGGGCGTTTCTGGTCGGAGGCGTGGCGTCGGGGGCGCTGGCGGTCGGCGAGATTCCGGTGACCGCTCGAATTCAGCCGCCCGGGTTTCCGACCATCACCTCGGCACTGCTCAACGCCATGCATTACCAGTACGTCGATTCAGTGCTCCCGGCCCTCCTCGGACTGATTCTCTTCGCAGCCGTCACGGGTCTACTGGTCGCCTGGTCGGTGAGCGGAAGGCGGGTTGCTCGGTTGGGCGGGCCGGTGTTCGCGCTTCTCCCGGTACTGCTCTTTGGATGCGGAGATCGAACCGATCCAGGTGAAACGAAGGCCGTTCCCCACTCCGTGGTCTTCGGTCGTCCCGGCAACATCGATGGACGTTTTGATTACCCGCGGGCGATTGCGATGGACCTCAAACGATCACGGATCTACGTGGTCGACAAGACCGCGAGGGTCCAGCGATTTGGTCTGGACGGTGATTTTGAGACGGGCTGGACGATGCCTCGATTCGCCAATGGGAAACCCACCGGGATTTCCATCGACCCTGAAGGGCGAGTGGTGGTCGCGGACACCCATGAACATCGAATCGCGATCTTCTCGGCGGACGGCGAATTGGAGGAGAGTTTTGGGGGCTATGGCGAGGAGGCCGGACAGTTCGTCTATCCCACTGATGTTGCGATGGCGAGTGACGGGACTTGGTTCGTTTCCGAGTACGGCGGGAACGATCGCGTCCAACTCTTCGATGCCGAGCGTCGGGTGATCGGTTCGATCGGATTCCAAGGGCATGCGGATGTCGATGGCCGGCCTGGATTCATGCGTCCTCAGGCACTGGCGTGGGATGACGAAGCTCAGGAACTCTTCATCGCTGATGCCGTCAATCACCGGATCGTGGTCACCGGTCGGGATGGCCTGATCAGGAGGATCCTGGGGGGGGCAGGACCCGGTCCGGGTCGACTCGCCTATCCCTACGACCTTGCGTTGGAGGACGGCGGCTCGATTCTCGTCGTGGAGTACGGCAACAACCGGGTTCAGCGACTTGATCGTCAGACCGGCGCGTCTCTCGGCCTCTGGGGTGGCGCGGGCGTCGAGCCCGGCCGACTTCGGTATCCTTGGGCGATCGACTCGGCGGGTGGCGTGATGGCCGTGCTCGACACGGGGAATAATCGAGTGCAATTGGGGGATCTGCCGTGAGCGGTTTCCGCGTTTCGCGATCTTCCCTTCTGAGGCTATAGGCCTCTCGTCGCTCGGGATGTTCTCTCGCTTGCTGGTAAGCACGGAGGTCGACGTTCATGTTCGCTGATCTTCCGATTCAATTCGAACATCCCTGGCTATTACTCATTCTGTTTCTGGTGGTTCCGGTGCTGCTTCTCGCCCGGCTGGGAGCCGCGGGACAGGGGCGTGGAAAACTCATCCTCTCGGTCATCGTTCGATCGATCCTGATCGCGATCTTGGCGGTTTCGCTCGCCCGACCATCGATCGTGGATCGTGGCGAGAACGTCACGCTGATGATCATCGCTGACGTGAGCCGGTCCATCCCGCGTGAGTTGCAGCGGGAGAGCGGGCGTTTTCTCGAGCGGGTCGCAGAAGCGAAACGAAACGAGGAGGATCGGATCGGCGTGGTGACGGTGGCGGAGGAATCCGAGATCCGCCAGACCCCCGATCCTGATTCGGTGATCCAGCTCGACCACGCCGGTGATCTCGCCGCGACCGATCTTGCAGGCGCCATGCGAACCGCGATTTCCCTGCTTCCGACGGATACCGCCAATCGGGTCTTGCTGGTATCCGACGGCAACGAGACGGAGTCGAACCTTCTGGAAGCGATCGAACTCGCACGGGCCAACGGCATTCCCGTGGACGTGCTGCCGATCGAATATGAGTACGGAAGCGAGATCGTCTTCGAGCAGTTACGGGCGCCCAATCGAGCGAGAATCGGTCAGTCCGTAGACCTGCGAGCCTTCATTCGCTCATCGACCACCACCTCGGGCGTGCTTCGGGTCTTTCAGAACGATTCGGTCGTGGATCTTGATCCATCATCCCCTTCCGACGGGAAACGCATCGAGTTGGAGCCCGGGACCAACTCACTCTCGATTCCGGTATCGCTCGATTCCGGTGGCGCGCAACGGTTTCGAGCGGAATTTTCTCCGGACGATCCGGCCGCAGATGCCATCCTCGAGAACAACGTCTTTGAGGCGGTGACGTTCGTTGTGACTGATGGCCGCGTGCTGGTGGTGGATGACGGTGGATTGGAGACCGGTGCGCTGGTGGCGGCACTTCGTGGCGGCGGGGTCGAAATCGTCGTCGAGCCGCCTTCGAGCCTCATCTCGGGGATCGCCTTCCTAAACGGATTTGATGCGGTGATACTCGCCAACATCCCGCGCTGGGCGATCGATCAGGATGCGGACCGCAGTCTTCGCTCCTACGTTCACGACCTTGGCGGCGGTCTCATCATGCTCGGTGGCGATCAGAGTTTTGGGGCGGGTGGCTGGATCGAATCCGAGACGGCCAAGGCACTGCCCGTTCGAATGGATCCGCCGCAGGAGCGGCAGATGGTTCGGGGTGCATTGGCCCTCATCATGCACTCTTGCGAGATGGCGAAAGGGAACTACTGGGGGCAACAGACCGCCATCGCCGCGATCGATGCGTTGAGCAGTCTTGATTACGTGGGGATCGTGACCTTCTCGTGGGGGCAACCGGGCGTCGGCAACGTCAATGGATGCACCTGGGCCTTCCCCATGCAACCGGCGGGCGACAAGAGTCAGGCGGTGGCGGCCGCAAAGGCGATGCAGATCGGCGACATGCCGGATTTCGGATCGTCGATGACCCTGTCACGACAGGGGCTCAACGGCGTCAATGCCGGGCAGAAACATGTCATCATTATCTCCGACGGTGACGCGACGCCGCCGTCCAAGCAACTCCTTGACAGTTATCTCGCCGATGGCATCACCGTCACCACGGTGATGGTCGGCGGGCATGGCACGGCGAACGATCGAAAGAACATGCAGGGTGTGGCTGAGTACACCGGCGGAACGTTCTACAACGTCACGAATCCGAAGATGCTTCCGAAGATCTTCATCAAGGAAGCCACTCTGGTCACGAGGACGCTGATCGTCGAAGGCAACTTCGATCCCCGCGTGACGCCGTCGCTGGATGGTCCGACCAAAGGGATTTCGAGCATTCCTCCGATCGGTGGTTTCGTGCTGACGGTTCCGAAGGAGGGCTTGGTCAAGGTTCCGATTTCGGTGGTCACGGAGGAGGGAGAGGATCCGCTTCTGGCCTATTGGAACTACGGGCTCGGAAAATCGGTCGCGTTCACGAGCGACGTCGGAAGTCGATGGGGGACGAGCTGGCCCGGATGGACTGGATTTCAGCGGTTCTGGGAACAAGTGGTCCGGTGGTCGATGCGCCCTTCTTCACCCCCGAATCTAATGATTCGAGCCACTGCGGGTGATGATGGAATGGCGGTGGTCGAGGTCGAAGCGTTGAGTGCGGACGGAGGCCTTGTCGACTTCCTCCAGGGGCAGGCGAGAATTCTCGATCCGAGCGGCGAATCGCTCCCCGCGACCCTCCAGCAGATCGGGCCGGGTCGGTATCGAACCGAATTCGCGTTGGAGAAGCAGGGGGCCTACTTGGTCAACGTGCTCTTCCCTGGTGCCGATGGAAATGCAGCGGCGAGCATTCAAGCGGCGGTGAGTGTGCCTTATCGGCGGGAGTTTTCCACGGTCCGCGACAATCGGGCGTTGCTCGAGTCGATCGCAGCACGGACCGGAGGAACCATCTTCTCGTTGGAGACGGATTTTGAAATCGTCGACCCCTTCGATCGCACGGGCCTCGAGATGCCATCATCGCCCACGAGGATCTGGGATCTGCTGGTGGTCGTGGCCGCGGGCCTCTTCGTTCTCGACGTGGCGGTCCGGCGTCTGACCTTTGATACCCGGGCCGCTCGCGAAGCCGCGACGAAGGCGATGTCTCGGCGTGAGGCGGATACCGAGTCTACGGTCGAGGCCTGGAAGATCGCTCGTCGTCGAGCCGGCCGGAAGAGCGAGAAGTCAGGGAGCGGCGCCGTCGACCGCGGCACGGCCTCAACCCGATTCGATGTCCAAGACGGCGAGAAGACGGATTTCTCCACCACGGCGGATGCGGCTGGCGCGGATGACGGCGAACGATCGCCCGGCACGCCACGGTCGGTGAAACGAGAAGCCTCCGCGTCGGAAGCCATTGAATCGGAAAAGGATGCCGAAGATATGACCAGTCGGCTTCTGCGCGCGAAACGACGAGCCGCCGGGGGGCGTGGTGGGGACGAAAGCGAGCGATCCGATGGGTGACTTCGCGGATGGCATGACGACTCGGCTCGACGACGTCGACGCGGTACAGGCCGCCTGCGAACGATTCCGAGAATCGTTCGAAGCGCTTCGAGCGCAGGTGGCGATCCGCATCGTCGGACAGGAAGCCGTGGTCGAACAGACACTGGTCTCGCTCTTCGCGGGTGGCCATGTTCTTCTGGAAGGCGTCCCCGGTCTCGGAAAGACGCTTCTGGTTCGATCGCTCGCGGACTCGTTGGGACTCCAGTTCAATCGAATCCAGTTCACACCCGACCTGATGCCCGCCGATGTCACCGGAACCTCGATCGTCGTCGAGGACGGGCACGGAGGACGGGCGTTCCGTTTTCGTGAAGGACCGATCTTCGCGAACATCGTCCTTGCCGATGAGATCAACCGGGCGACCCCAAAGAGCCAATCGGCGATGCTGGAGGCAATGCAGGAACGCTCGGTATCGGTCGGTTCGGAGACGCGTCAGCTTCCGGATCCATTTCTGGTTCTGGCCACCCAGAACCCCATCGAGCAGGAAGGGACATTTCCCTTGCCTGAGGCTCAGCTCGATCGCTTCTTGCTGAAGATCACGGTTCCCTACGCAGATCGGGGCGAGTTGACGGAGATCATTCGCCGAACCACGGTTCCTGGCGAAGCCACGATCAAGCCGGTTCTCGATGCGGCCGACGTGCTCGCTGCCCGCCAGCTTGCGCGGCGTATCGTGATCGCGCCCACTGTGAAGGATTACGCGATCCGGCTCGTACTCGCGACGCACCCGGGAAGTGAATTCGAGATCGCGGAGTTCCGAAACTACATTCGGGTGGGTGCAAGCCCGCGAGCGGCGCAGGCTCTGGTGACCGCCGCGAAGGTCTTCGCCCTGATGGATGGCCGATTCGCGGTAAGCCTCGCGGACGTACGTCGAGTAGCGTTGCCGGCGTTGCGGCATCGCATCGTTCGAACCTTTGAAGCCGAGGCCGACGGAATCGATACCGACGAAATCGTCCGGGGCGTTCTTGAGGCAACTCCCGCGGACGCAGAATATCCTCAAGACGGTGCTCCGCAGGGTGCCATTCGGTCGGAGGTTCGTCGATGAGCCGTTTCCCAGAGGGACCGCCCCCCGCATCGGCGCGACCAAAAAAGGTCGATGACCTCATCGATGGTCGGCTGATGGCCCGACTCGACCATCTCGACGTGGTGAGTCGAAAGATCTTTAACGGCCGGGTGCAGGGGGAGAGACGCAGCAAGCGGCGGGGGCAGAGTGTCGAATTCGCCGACTTCCGGCCGTACGTCCATGGGGACGACCTGAGGTTCGTCGACTGGAACATCTACGGCCGGCTCGATCGGCTCTTCTTGAAGATCTTCCTCGAGGAAGAGGACCTCTCGATGATCGTTGTGGTCGATGCGAGTTCGAGCATGCACTGGGGCGATCCAGCGAAGTTCGATTACGCTCGGCGACTCGCGATGGCCTTGGGGTACATCGGACTGGTCAACCAGAACCGAGTGTCGCTCGCGGCCTTCGGTGGTCTCGATACCGAAGGTGAACCCGCGGGGTTGAAGCGAATCTCAAACCTTCGCGGCCGGCGACGGACGCACGAAATGGGAAACTGGTTGCTGGAGCTCGAACCGGGCGGCGTTGGCGGATTCGAAGAAGCGATGCGCCGAATCGCCCTCACCCGGCAGGGGCGGGGCGTGATGATTGTGTTGAGCGATTTCCTTCAGAAGGATGGATTCGAAGCCGGTCTCCGATACGTCTCCGGTCGCGGATACGACGTTCATGCGATGCAGATCCTTGCGCCGCAGGAGATCGAACCGGGGCGGCACGGCATGAGCGGGGACCTTCGACTGGTCGATCTCGAGGACGATGACGAAGCCGAGGTGACGGTGAACGCGGCGGTTCTTCGCGGGTATCGCGATCGACTCGATGCCTACTGTGGATCCCTTCGCGATTACTGCATCCGTCGCAGCATCATGCATACCCTCGTGGACACTTCGACGGACCTCGATGCCCTTCTTCTGGACTATCTTCGGAAGCGAGGTCTTCTTCGATGACTTGGCTGACCCCGTTGTTCGGTGGCATCGTGCTGGCCGCGGTGGTGCCGCCATTGTTGGCGTTGTACTTCCTCCGACTCCGGCGGACCCGTCGCGTCATTCCGAGCACGCTGCTCTGGAAGAGATCAGTCGAGGATCTGCGGGCCAACGCGCCGTTTCAACGACTTCGGCCGACCTTGCTGCTTTTCCTCCAACTGCTGCTCCTCGTGTTGCTTGCCGTGGCATTGATGCAGCCGCGATTCGATGCTGGAGAACGGCGTGACGGACGGACGGTCCTGCTGATCGACAACTCCGCCTCCATGAACGTTCTGGATGGAGACGAATCCGGTGACCGATCAAGACTTGATTTTGCCAAGGCATCGGCGATCGAGAGGATCGAGGCCCTGCACGGCGGGGGAATATTTAGTGGAAGCGCCGCCGAGATTATGGTGGTCGCCTTCAACGACGTGGCGGAGATCCGAACGCCGTTCACCGATTCGCGACAGGCGGCGATCGCCGCGGTCCAAGGCATCGAAGCCACCGATGGGCGGAGCATCATCGGCGGAGGTATTCAACTGGCCCGTGCGTTTCTCACGGTGATCGATCCGGACAGCCAGACCGGGCCCGTCGAGGCGCCCGCAGCGCTCGAACTCTGGTCGGACGGCAGGATCCTCGACCTCGGCGATCAAGTGCTCCGAGCGGGCGAGACCATCGACTATCACCGGGTCGGTTCGATGGAGAGTGAGAACATCGGCATCGCATCCATCGCCGCGCAACGCCCTTACGACGCGCCCGGTCAGGTCCAAGTCTTCGTGGCCATCGAGAATCCGACGGCGACGCCGCGTTCCGCTGATCTCCAGCTGAGCGTCAACGGCGTCGTTCGATCGATTACCGCGAAGCCGGTGGATATCCCCCCATTCCAGGAGCAGGCCGGGTTGGGGCGGATTGCGGGTCGGAAGCAGTTTTCCTTCGCACCATTCGATCAGGAGCGGGATGCGATCATCGAGGTCCTGGTGCTCGGCGATGACGGCCAGCCCATCGATGATGTCGCCGGGTTGATCGTGCCGCCGGCGAAACGCCTCCGAGTGGCGGTGGTAGACGCGGAGTCGTTCGTTCTGCGATCAATTTTAGAGGGCATGTCGCTGGAGTCGCTTGATCTGCTCGATCTCGCGGAGTACGAAAGACTTGCAGAGAGCGACGGACTCGATGGTTACGACGTGATCGTTCTAGACGACGCAGCGGTACAGACGATGCCGCCGGGGCGATACCTCTCGTTCGGCCGGACGCCGCCGATCGAAGGCGTCACGGAATTCGGGAGCCCGGCCAACGGCGTCATCGTTCGGCGGAGCAGCGAGGACCATCCGATCCTTCGGTATGTGAATCTCGATGAGCTGTACGTCTCTTCGATGCACAAGGTGACCACCGGCCCCGGGGTCACCACGCTGGTGGAGTCGGGAGACGGCGCGTTGGTGGTGGCGCTCGATCGTGGGCCGATCCAGATGATCCACGTGACCTTCGATCCTTTGGATTCGAACTGGCCCTACCTCCGGTCCTTTGTGAACTTCGTACCCAATGCCATCGAGTACCTGGGTGGTCTTGGAGATGCGCTCGCCACCACGGGAATCGCGCCCGGCGAACCGATCGTCACGAGGCTCCCGGATCGAGCTGAACAGATTCGGATGCGTCTTCCAGACGGGAGCGAAGAGTCGGTGGAGACCGGAGATCCGTCAAATCTGGCCTGGGGCCCAGTTCGACGGGCGGGACTCTACGAACTGTCCTGGGAAGAGCCCGGCTCGGCCGAACGCCGACGACGAACCTTCGCGGTGAACCAGTTGGACGCCAACGAGCGGAGAATCGACGCCGCAGAATCGATTGATTTCAGCGTGAATGTCATCGACGGGTCGGCGGCCACGGCCGGAGGAACCAGATGGCAGGACTTCTGGCCCTGGCTCTTGGGAATCTCGCTGGCACTGATGCTGGTCGAATGGTGGATCTGGCAGCGTCAGTCGGCGGCTGGTTGACCCGAGGCCTCAGCGAAACATCCAACGGCGTCCCGCTTGGGGGAAGAGATGATCGGAATCAAGCCTTGGTAGGTTCGACGCCGAGGCTTGCGAGAAGATCATCATCGATGCCGAGAAATTCATGCATGTGGCGTTCGTAGGTCGCCTGATCTTCGTCGCGGCTGAAGTCCAGTCGAAGCTCATTGATGACCTTGGTCCCCTGGCCGATCCAGTCATGCCAAGTCTCGTTGGAGATGTTCTCCTGAATCCACGCGCCGACCGGTCCCTTGAATGGGGCATGCTGGATCGCGGTTCCGTTCTTGCCGGTCCGTCGGCAGGTGAATGAAGTGCCGTCCGCGGATTGAACTGCGGCGGCTTCGACTTCCGCGGAGAGCGTGGGTGGCGTTCGTCCGATGCTCTCGAGCGCTTTCGAAATCGCATCGCGAACCATGAGATCGCCCTTGGCGGCGGCGACTTCGTAGCCTTTCTCAAGCATCACGACCGCTTTGTCCTCCCAGCCGGCCTGAATCATGGATTCGCCGGCGAGTTGGAATGCCTTGCTCATATCCGGATTCAATTCGGTGACCCGCTCCAAGCTACCCGCGGCTTCAGCATGCCGATCAGCCTTCAGGTACGCGCTTCCCAACGAGAAATGAGCCATCTCATTCTCCGGATCTGCCGCGGTCATGTTCTCAAACTGGGCGATCCGCTGGGTGAGCTTTGGATCTTCGGAGGCATTGGAAGTGGCATGTGTCATGGTTGGGGGATGCTAGCGAACCCAGCCATGATCAGGGGTGGCCGACCGTGAGATTCGATGACTTTCACCCGTGAGGCTCGCTATCTTGCCACCGGAGCACGGCCACGAGACGCCTTCCGTGGCCGACTTTATATTTTCGGAACCAAGAGCGGAAGCAATTGGCGTGCGACCTGAATGATTGGGAGGTCCGGATCGATCCCTCGAAGTAAGTCGGCCAGCAAACTCAGGTTGGGCGTGGTCTTGAGGTTCGTCACCCGTCTGAGCGCCTCTCCGACGCGGAGTTCTTCGATGGGTAGTCCTTTGTTTGCCTTGGCGATCGCCGAGGCCCAGCGAGTCGCGGCCTTCCGGTCGGGGGCGTTGCTGAAATTGAGTCGAACCAGGTTTCCCCAACCGATCAACCACTGCGAGAGATCTGTCGAAGCGGAAGGGTGAAGTTGACGCCGATAGAGTTGCTCGGGGTTTTGCACGGCCAATACCCGCTCGATATCCCCGGTTTGGATTCTGAGGAATCGACCGACGCGGATTCCGGGGAGCGAGCCCTTGGCGCGAAGACGCTCGATGGTCCGTCGAGAGACGCCGTACGTCACCGAGGCCTGATCGATCGTCAGTGAACCTTGGAGCGACCGTTTTTGTTTGTCCACGTGAGGCGTTCTCCTATATCTCTGGCTCAATCTCACTCTCCCTCTTTATTTTTCTAAGTTCACGTGAAAGCCCATGCGAGATTCGTGAATGGGAGGCGGCAAAATCGCAAGATTGAACAAAAAAAGGTGCCCTTGAGGACGGAGATGGGCTTCTGGCCCGAGGAGCGGTATCCAAAAAAGACCGCCTCATCTTTGAGATGAGGCGGTCAACGTCCGGCAGGGTCCAGGATTGGGTCGGGTCAGTCGCGGGATGCCCGTCGGTGTCCCAAAGACATCATTCTGAGTACCGGCATCGGGATCACGAGATCAATCCGGATAGGCATCGTCTCGAGTTTCTGGATGAGGTGCTTCTCGGCGTGCCAACGAGAGAAAGGACGCTCGATCAAGCCACCTTGGCCGGTGTGGAAACCGGGAAGAGAATATTTTCGGTGTTTCTGGGCGCCATCGGAGGACGCGTCTCCGAAGAACAACATGATCCCGATCAGGATGATCATCAACCCGGAGGGCGTCCCTCGTCGAAGGCCGACTCGTGATCGGTTTCTGGTCAATTGAATTCTGGTCATTTGAATCCTCCTTTCCTCAGCAGTTGGGGTCAAAGATGTGGGCGGCGTCAAGAATTCGCCACCCGATGTCGCGGAAGCCAGGAAATCGTCCCATGGTGCCGCTGATGGTCCGGATTTCTTCCTCGTCGAGAAACCAGTCTGGCTCAAGTCCGGTCAGATCGGCGATACGTTGTCGACGAAAGTTCTCCAGAGTGAACGCCCGCTCCCGGAGTGACCAGTTGCCGAGCGCGTCGGCGATCTCGCCCGCCTTGTTCGTGAGGATCGCCATGGGTCGGTGAACCTCGGTTGGTCCGAGATGGCGGAGGGCAATGTTGCACCCGAAGATCGACCACCAACCCCAGGACTCGAGCATGTCGCCACGAAGCGATGCGTCGCTTGGATCCACGACCTGCTCAAGCTCGCGGGTGATGTGATGGATCGTCGTGAGCGCATCAGATCTTCCGAGGGCGACGTCTACCTCGAGGAGTCCCCCTTTGGAGGTGTTGGCGATGCCCTTGTAGCTGGCGTTCGAGAACTCCGCGTCCAGATCCAAATGAATCTCCACGGACCGACGAAGATGCTCGCCTGCCTCGGTGGCGAGTCGGTTCCGAAGATCCGGATCGCCGTCCAGTTGGCGTCTCGCGACGTGCCCTCGGACATAATGGGCCATGCCGAGCGCTACCCGCATGGGCTCACTCCGATTCGGATCGGCATCAAGCCGTTCGATCAGATCCCGTGCGACCGCCTTTGCTTCGACCAGGTGCCAGAGCGTGTAATGCGCGTTGGCGAGATTCGCTTGCAGCATCGCCTGGATGTCCGTGTCGGAGCATCCGAAGGAGAGGCCTTCCTGCGAGGCTTCGAGGGCTCTTGGATAACGACCGAGACCGTCCCACGCGCCGACCTCACGGTTGCAGGTGATCGCGTGTTCTCTCGGCGTGGACGCGACCAGTCGCATTCGTCGGGTCACGCCGAGCATTTCTTCGTAGCGACCGGTTTCATGTGCCGAGAGTGCTTGGAGACTGAGTTCTCTGAACTGACAGGGTTCACTCGCTGCGGGTGCAATTCGGTCGTACCAGACGCTCTCTGCGACGTCGCCGACATTCCAATCAAGCGCTTCCGCGAGACCGACCAGGAGGTCGAGCTTTGGATTCCCGCTCTCGGGAATGATCTTCGACGGATCGCGTCCAAGGACACGTGACAGCTCCGTTCTCGACCATCCCCGATAGACCCGAGCGAGATCGACGAAGCGACTCAGTTTCGACTTTTGCGAATCGGACTTCTGCATCTTCAGTTTCCTTTCTTGAGACATGCCCCTTTGGAGATCAGTATTTCTCTCGATCCGTTCCGTCGATCACGAGGAACGACCACGGCGTGCCGATCGCGATCGGAAGGACAAGAGAGCCAGATATGGAATAGCGGCCGAAACGGGCGGTTTCACCGACCGGTGCCTTTTTTCGGAGGTCCGAAGAAAAGCGGTGCCGGCGAGGAGGCGGCTGGGTCAGGAGGACGATCGGAACGCTGAACGTCACGCATTTCGGCATGGTTCGACCACAATGCCCCTTGGGTCGCCTTCTGTGATACCTCTTGAAGGTGGGTAGATGCAAGCCTGAAAGGGTGACAACGCCGGAATCACCGCTCCCAGACGGGTCAACGGAGGCGGGTGATTCTCTCAAAAAGGGTGTGCGATCCTCGTAAGCGGCATCGTCCGCGGCGAATTCGAACCAGCCGGTGATTTCAGGTCATCGCCCTCATATCAAAAGGGTCGATCAATTCTTTGACAGTTCGACGCGCAAGCGGGCCTGCGGGGGCATCGCGGCATTCCACGCCGAACGCAATCGAAGTGGAGAGTATGCCTGATGAAGATTCAAGCCATGATGCGAATTCTGATCATCGACAACGATGAAGCTTCTGGTGAATGCCCTCGAAATCAGGTTGAGGAGCATCGGATTCGACTGCGTAACGGCAGTTTCCGGGGCGCAGGGATTAGCGGCGTTCGACGACGAGACGATTGATCTGGTCATCACCGATCTGAACATGCCCTCCGGCGACGGGATTTCACTGGCGAGGACGATTCGTGAAAGCAGCGACGTTCCCATCGTGATGATCACTGGTTTTCGTGATGCGTTTCGCAGCAGAGTGCGGACGTTGCCAGGAGTGACGTTGCTTGAGAAGCCCTTCGACTCGAATGATTTGATCGATGTGGTGGATGCCGAGATCGCACTTCGTCGTCCGCGTCGATCTTTCCGTCGATCCCTCCGTCGATCCCAATCCGCAGCCTGATCCTTCGAAAGGGGACTCCACAATGAAGCAACGTCATGTTCTGGTTTCTGATGATGACCCGGCGGTACTTGAGGTCATCCGAATTCGGCTTGAGGCAGGTGGATTCAGAGTGACCACCGCACAAGATGCCTATCAGGCACTTTCCCTCGCAAGAAGCGAGAGGCCCGATGTGCTGGTGCTGGACATCAACATGCCGGCAGGAAGTGGTTTCTCCGTTCAGGATCGAATCGCCGAGATTCCGGAGATCGCCAAGACCCCCGTCATCTTTATTACCGGCGAAGTCGCTGAGAAAGTGGACCGTGACGCGGCGCGACGAGGTGCGGCGGCGATCATGCACAAGCCGTTCCATATTTCGGAGCTCATCGACGAGATCCGGACCGCGCTCGGCTATTGGACGCCGACTCCACTGACGGCATCGATCTGACCGAAGGGGAGCCAAATGGCGTTGTGATCGGGGTGGAGATCGCCACAATGAGTCGATGCCTGTGGCACGTCTTGAGATTCCGGTCGAGGATGCGGAGACCGCCGTCGCCGCGGCGCTTCATGCCGATCGTCTCGAAGTCTGCCGGGATCTCGCTCAACACGGTTTGACACCATCGCCAGAGGCGGTGGCCCGGGTGCGGGATCGCGTTGCGGTACTTCCAAATCCGCCTGAGCTTGCGGTGCTTTTCCAGGAAACGTCTCCGTCGGCCGCTGGATCGAAGGCAGGAAACCGAGCTTTTCACGGAGACGATTCCCGGCTCGCGACCCTCGAGCGGCTGGTTGGCGGGTTCGCGGAAGCCGGCGCCACCAGCGTCGTCATCGGGTTTCTCGATGCTCACGGGGGCATTGATCGCGAGGCATGTCGTTCCGCCGTGGCGATCATCGGAGATGCGGGATTGCAGACGGCGTTCCATCGTGCCTTCGATTTCGCGCTCGATTCCGCGGCGGCTCTCCGGCAACTCTCAGAATTGGGCATTCATCGAACGCTCAGTGCCGGGGTTCGGGGGTTCGAGGTTGGCACGGTCTCGTTAGAGCGGCGTCTGGTTGCCCTCAAGGCATCAGCATCGGCCGGCCGAGCAACTGACCCTCCCGTGGAGGTCGTACCCTGTGGTGGGGTGAGATGCGACCACGCCTCTCGGTATCTGGATGCGGCGGGGCATCTCCACGCCAGTTGTCTGATTGATGTGAATGTGTCCGGTGTGCGGCGCTTCAGCGCCGCGGAGGCCGCGGGGCTCCGGGATCGAATCACCGATTGGACCGCGAGAGAGGCGACGGGCTGATTCTCGGGGTTCCGATGAAGGCGTTGTTCTCCGCCCTCCGGTACGCTCTTGCCCACACGATGTCGCGACTCGCCACTACTCTCTGCGGGGTCTCTCTGCGGAACCCTTTGATCGCCGCCGCCGGGACCGCGGGTTACGGGCCGGAGATCGCGGAGGTGATTCCGGCATCCCGCTTCGGCGCGATTACCACGAAATCCATCACGCCGGAATCTCGCGCCGGAAACGTCCCTTGGCGGGTCACCGATCTGCCAGGAGGAATGTTGAATGCAATCGGTCTGGCGAATCTCGGCCTCGAGCGATTTCTTGCGGAAACCCTTCCCGAACTTGAGACAATCGACACTGTGATGATTGGGTCGATCGCCGGCCATACCATCGAAGATTACGTCGAGGTGGCGGCGGCGTTCGGCGAACCGTCGGCGGCCGCGCTCGAACTCGTGGAATTGAACGTCTCCTGTCCGAATACCGCGAGCGGTCGACAGTTCGGTGACGACCCCAGCCTCCTTGCCGAGGTGGTCGCGGCGACCAGGTCCGCCTTGGGTTCCAAGCCAATGCTCGTCAAACTCTCGCCGTGGTCGGCAGATCTTTCCGGGCTCGCGCTGGCGGCGGTCCGGGCGGGTGCGGACGGCCTGACCATCTCCAACACCGTGCCGGCGATGGCGATCGATCCCGACACGAGACGGAGCCGGATCGGGCGAGCTTCGGGAGGCCTCTCGGGTCCGGCCATTCATCCCATCGCCGTCAAGGTTCTGCACGACGTTCGCGCTCGCTTGATTGAAGAACAATGCCTGGTTCCGCTTGTCGGGCTGGGCGGAGTGCTCTCCTGGGTGGATGCCGCGGAATTCACGTTGGTTGGGGCCACCGGAATCGGACTCGGGACGGCCCTCTTCATCGATCCGCGGGCGCCACGAAAAATCGAACGCGGACTCGACGCCTGGGTCCGTCGCCAAGGCGCCGCTGGCATTCAGGATCTCGTTGGTGCCTTCGAAGCATGAAGGAACCTCGATGAGCCCGGAGGATCGCCATCGTTTTGATGATCTCGTCGATGACATCGTCGCCGAACTTCCACCGCGGCTGGTGGAACTTCTCGACGAGAAGCCGCTGGTGGTGGACGATCGGCCTTCGCCGGAGATGCTCGAGGCGCTCGGCGTTCCGTCGGACCAGGCGGATGAGATCTGCGGTCTCCATTCCGGGCCGATGATGACTGAGCGATCGGTCGAACCTGGAGAAGTGGACCTACCGATGATTCACATCTTTCGCGAGGGGATCATCGCCTGTGCAGGGGGATGGTCGCCTTGGCGAGTGTCATCGCCGGACGGTGAGATTCTGGAGGGTGGCGGGGAAGATCTCGTTCGCGAGGAGATCCGGATCACGTTGCTTCATGAGATTGGTCATCACTTCGGTCTCGACGAAGACGATCTCGATCGACTCGGATACGCCTGACTCAAATCACGGCCGACCCTTTCGAGCGGAATCGCCTTCTTTGTCGTGATCATTTGATCATGTGATCAT
>CALFOM010000222.1 GCA_937919685.1 uncultured Phycisphaera sp. | reverse complement strand
CCTCGGCCGCCTCGGTCGCCTCGGTCGCCATCCTGCTGAGCAGACGCGGAGTTTGAAAAAGTGCTGGTTTCGAAGATGGTGTCGAGCCCGACATCACCCGCAAAGACGGCGGTACCACCAATCACGGCAGCGGCGAAGGAACGGTATCGGGACATGATCATGCTTGTAAACCTTTTATTTGCAGTGTTTTACGGCCAGAGTGCCGGCTATTATCGCGCGGGCAGGATCGTTTTGAACGTCTGACCTTTTCTTTTGTTGCTCGATCGAACGGTTTTGGGGTCATCGGAGTCCTGGGCGACCGGAAGCCCTTAGATCGCCCGTGCCTCCTCCAATCGCCGCACCGTCCTCGGATCCGACCGATCAGCAAAGAGACAGCCGGCTCGAAAAAATCGAGCCGGCTGCCGGTAGAGCACACTTGAGCGACCAGTAATGGGTCGGTGTTTTCTTGCTGTTCAGCTGTTCCGACGTCGGCGTCGGGCCAGACCAAAGACGGCGAATGCCGCCAGTGCACCTGGTGCAGGGACAATAGAACTGGTCACCAGGATGTTATCCAGCCCGGTCCAAGCCCAGGGAGACGTGTTCTCGAGGTCGATTCGAACCTCCGAAGCACCAGAAAGTTCGACGAAGATCGAGTTGATCTCGCTGTTTCCCGCAAGTACGAAGTCACCTTGATATGCGAGGACATCGTCCGCCCACACCGTGACCGTCGAGGCGCTGGCGTAGGTCAGGTAGCCCGAGATATCGAACACCACGGAGCCAATGCGAAACTGACTGGGATTACTCGCAATGAGGGAAAGGGTCCCCGTCGAATTGGTGCCAAAGGGATTTTCAGCGTCGACGCTGTCGTAGTCCCAAGCGTAGACGACTCCCGGAGTTCCATAGTCGGCCTCGTAGAAGTTGAGATTCTGCGACGAGATGTCGAAGAATGAGGAATTGGCACCACCACCGCTGCTCCAAACGATGTCCGTTCCGTCTCCAGCTGGAATGTCCAGAAGAATGGAGTCGGCGAACACCCCAACCGGTAGTGACGCCGCGATAGCGACGGCTGCAAGTCTAGAATTCATTTTTCAAAGTCCCTTTTCCGCTCCACGACATGCAGAGCATTCCAAACATGCCCGAGAATGAAGACCGGTCAAGCAATCCTCCCTGAATTCAAACCGTTTCAAAAACGGTCGTTACAACAGGTCCGATAAAAAGCAGTTTTCAGCCTCTTGAAGTCGATCAAAGGTGTCCCTCGACTTAGGAACGCGGTTGCTTGGACTCGATCAACGGCGTCCATTCTCCACGTCTTAGATCTAACACGACCCTCGCGGCGTCGAGCCCCAGAGCGGGGCAGGTCAGATCGAACTCCACTCCTCGAATGTTCTCTGACGCTTTCACGCTGACCCCATCTTCATGAATCGAGACCTGAAGGGCTCCCACCCCTCGAATCGAGCGAGCCCGCTCCAGAACCTCCGCCAGTGGGGCCGCCCAACCAGACTCGAGCCCAACGGCGTGCACCGCATCGCGCACCAATCCAGGCTTGCAGTCCGGGTGTGCTCCGAGAATGACATGTCCACCAAGATCCCGAAGACGCCGGCACTCCCGAATGAGGCGACTGAAGTAACTCAGATCCTCATCCGAGGTGCTCCCTTCGATCGGAAAGTGCAACGGGAAACACCAGATCCTGCTCGCCCTCGTCCCAAGCCACGCCGGGCGAGGCGATTCTGCGCTAAAGACCATCTGCTCCGCATACAGGAACGACTTGGCATCGAAGAGGTCGACCGATCGAACGCCTCGCCAGTACTCCGAGTCCGGGGCAGAGTGCATGGTGACGCCCGAACCGACGCCTTTCTCGGAGGTCGGCTTTCGTGCGTGAAGCCCAATCTCCTGATCGGTCCCAGCCAGATCCCGACCGACCGAAGAGGTGGCCTCGTCACCCTCGAGGAGATACCAAGAACTGCAGGGTCGCCCGAACAGTTCCTCCTGCATCGAGCGGATCGTCTCCAGACGCCCCTCCGGCAAGGGCCTATCCACGTCGTACCGGAAGGAAACCGCGAATTCATGGCCCACCGGCCACACCTTCGATCGGATCGCGAGTCCAGTCGCCATGATCGAGAGATGGTCGATGATCCGACCCCAGATCGACTCGATCGCGACCACATCCGGTCCGTAGTCATCCTCATCGATGACGAACGCCGCCGCGCATTCGGGAGGCTGCTCCATCAGCATCAACCAGTTCTCAAGAACGCAGCGTGCAATCGAATTCGACTTGAGGTCGATGAACTGCTGATCAGTCCCCTCGATGGAGCGAGCCATCGATTGGGAACCGAATCCTTGCCAGGAGAGTTCGTGTTGATCGAACCCCGGAAGCAACGAGTCGATCCCGGCATCTTCCGTACGAAGGGCGACGACCGCGACCACGATCGCCGAGAGCAGAGACCGCTCGATGTTTCGACTTGCGGGCGTCAACGCCATGAGCGCCGACTCGCGCACCGACCAGGTTGGAGTCCCGAGGTCGTCGAGAATCGACCGCACGAGCTTCTCCTCCCCCATCACCATTGCCGCGCCGAGGAGGCCGCAACGACGCTTCGCGGTACGAGCATGCTTCTCGTAGTCCGCAAGGACCTCCTGCCAGATCCCTCTGGACTCCTGATTGCGTGCCGAGCACGAGATCGCCGCGTACACCAGCAAGGCGGGATGGGCGAGAAGCACGGGGCGGCAGGCCGGGTAACCGGAGGCATCGGTTTCTTCGATGAACCGCCGGAGCGAGGGGATCGACGCTCGATATCCCGCCGGGTCGGACCGGGCCAACTCCGACTCCAGCATCGCGATCGGATCGTGATCCTCGGACAGATCGTCCGAGATCGCCGTTCTCAGGGATACCGCCGCCTCCTCACTGACAAGGCGTTCCAAGAAAAGAAGGCCTGCCCGCACGTCGAGTCGATCAACGAGGCGATCGTCGCCCGGAGTCTTGCGGGCTCGACGAAGCGATATCGCCAACATCGCCGCAGCACGATTCGACCGGGTCGGTTCGAGTTCGAATCCCGTCTGCTCGTGACGCCGACGCATCCTCGTCCGGAGAGCGTATGACTCTCCGTTGGCAAGACGACATCGAACTTCGGCGGCAGAACTTGTTGCGTCCTCGAGTTTGAAGACACGAGCAGGATGGAAGACGCCCGATGAGTCCGAGCCACCATCCAGTGCCACGACCACGTCCTTCTCGGAGAACAGTGTTTCATCGCCCTCATCATGCAAGATGACAAGCGGCCGACCAAGCACCGTCAGAAGTAGACGAGCTGCATCTTTCGACCGTGCCGACCTCGCCGAGATGAAGATCCGACCCTGTTGACTCATGAGTCGCTACCCCCTCTTTACCACGATGCGGAAGATCGTCTTCTCACCGACCTCCGCCGCCGTGAGATGGCGACAGGACGTAGCGCCCACGAAACGGATTTCGCCGTAGCGTCCGAGCATCCGCTCCAGTTCTCCACGATCGAACATGCAGGCATGGTCCTGAACAAATCGCCGATGCTTCATGTTCTCATGAACGATCAAGAGTCCACCCGGTTCGAGATTCGACCATGCTTCGTCGAGCACCGCTCCAGCCTCAGACCGTGGGAGGTAGAGAAGCGAGCCGAGCGCCGTACAGATCCCGACCGGCGAACTCGAACGCCAGGTCGCGGCCGAACCAAGCCGGAACCTCCATCGCGACCCAAGGCTCGCGGCATCGGAGCCTGCGAGCAGACAGCCGGACCAGGGGCCCCTCGCGTCGATCTCCAATCCGAGCGAGTGACTCACTCCGAGCGATGCGTCCAGAAGGAGTTCGGCACCGATAAGCCCCGGACCCGCTCCGATGTCGAGATGACCGGCGGTCGCCGGCGCATCAAACTCGCCGATGATCCATCGGATCACCGCAACCTTCGCCAGAGCGGCCCAGATCTGATACGACCAGGTTGAAGATGCTTCCGTGATTCCCAGAGCGGCCATCGATCGGATCGCTTCATCGCCAGGTATTTCGAAACGAGCCGCGGTCTCTAAAGAAATCTTCGATTCTTCGAAACTCCAAGGTGTCGAGTCGCATTGCCGCTGCACGACATCCATCCCGCGACGAGCCCACCAGTCGACGATCGAACCTGACGGCTGCCAAGGGCATCCGTCATGAACGTGGTACCGCCTCTTCCCGATCTCCTTCGACATCGATGCGGGACCGAACATCGCTTCCGCGTGGGAACCACCGAAACCTCCTGCCATCGAGAACTCGGGAATCACGATTCGACCGTTGGGAACGAACGACGCCCAGAATCTGAGTAATGCGTGATACCCGGGTGAATCGAACAACCCGAGAGTGTCATGTAGAAACACATCGTCGTCCGCCGCGATCGACCTGGGGGCCAGGACGTGGCCGATCGGCGCCTCGGCCGTCTGACTTTCGAGGAGATCTCCCTGCGTCGTCAGAAGTCGCCGATCGCCTTTCCCGAGAACCGCGTCAGCGACGGCCAAGGCCTCGGTCGATTGAGAGTTGTTCCTGCAGAAGACCTGATGCATGATCGCCCCCATGCGGACTCCGGCTTCCGAAGCCGAAGTGCAATGCTCCTTCGGTCGCCCACGGCGTACCATCCCATATTCCAATCACGCTCGCGACGATCATTGGTCATTCGAGCTTGGAACAAAGACCATGAGTTCCAACTCCAGAATCCCGATCGACTGGCGTGAAGCAACCCAGAGCGTGCTGGAGTTCTGTGGCGTCAGGGCTCGACCCCGCATATCCCCGGCGATGAACCTGTTCGACCGCTCGTCACTCCCCGGGCGGGAGATCAACCTCGATTCCGCACCTCTCTTCGACGAGACCGGCAAGTCTCTCGGCGTCCTTGCCCCTTCCATCAACCGGGTGCGGCGAATCCCGGAGGATCGCGAGCCCTCCGAACCCGAACTGCCGAAGCCGACGCATCCTCTTCATCTAGAGCATGGTGTGAGCGCGAGATTACTCGCTGAAGTCCCCGAATCGTGGCGCCCGATCCTCTTTACCCTCTTTGAGGGCGTGCGCCATCCCGTGGCATGGCGATCGAACGGAACAATGATTTTCTCGATCGCCATTCGCGATGCGCTCGCCGCCGAGCTCGCATTCCCACCGCTCGAACACGGCTACTTCGATCGTTTGAATCAAGCATCACCCGAGGGCATTGCCAATTGGCTTGGCGGGAAACTTACCGAACTGCCGGACGCCGGATTCAAGAGAATCGAAGCACCACGACCGACGCTCACGCTTCGCCTCGACTACGACCGGGCGATCCCCTCGGAGGAGCTCAACGATCTGCTGGACCTTCTCGAACAAACCGGGGTTCGAACGAGCTGCGGCTTCCTACTTCGCCGAGAGGATGACGTGACCGCAGCCCGGCGGATGCACGACGCCGGACACGAAATCCTTCTTCACACGGAAGCCCGAGGTCGTGATGGATTTCTCGCCGAATGCGAACTATTCGAACGACGGTTCCAGGTTCGACCGCAGGGCTACACCGCGCACGGGGGGCGCGGATCCGCCGGATACCTGGGACAGCGTCAATGGTCGTGGGCGATCGAAGCCGGCATGACGTACGGCGAAATGATGGTGGACCGGGAGATTCGTAAAATGCATCGAGTCGTTCTCGTCGGTGACGATGCGGTCGCTCATTCCGCATCTCTCCTCGCACCCGGCGTCCATTTCAGCCTCGACCTGGGTATGAAACCCAAAGCGCACGCCCTCAAACACCTCCTCGAGGTGGTTCCCCCGGTGCTCGCGTCCGGAGGACATGCCGTCGTCATGAATCACCCTGACCTTCATCGACGAGAACTTGAGTCGCTCCTGGAACACCTCATGGAATCGAGGCCGCGAACTGAGACGTTCACGACGTTAGCCACGGAATACGAAAGGACGCACGGCCTCTGATGACGGCCGCTACAACCAATTTCCTGCGGACACGGCTCCTGCCCACGATCTCACTGGCGGCAGCCTTGCTGTTCGCCAACCTGAGCCACGCAAACCAGGATCCACCGCCGCCCGTGGAGCGGTCGACACCAGAAGCCCGCTTGCTTCGCGCCACCGAAGCCGCCGGGCTCCCTCCGATCCCGTCGAATCGCGCAGACGTCTCTGAGTATTACCAGCTCGATTTTCTTCCCGATGGATACCCCGGGCGTCGAACGGACGAAGGAACGGTTCCCCATCCAATCTACGGGAGCTACCTGATCGCCGAGTATCTCTCGGCATACCGCCGTTCGGGCTCGAAGGAGATGCTCGACGCAGCATGCCGGATGGCGGATGTCGCCTTGAGTCGAATGGACCGCGTCGGCGAGATGACGGTCTTCACCTACCGCCCAGAATGGAAGCTCGACTCCACCACCCAGCCTTACGTTTCGGGACTGACACAATCCCACTATCTGCATCAGCTTGCGGAATTGCATGACATCACCGGAATCGCAAGGTACTCGGAGGCTGCTCAGTCGATTTTCAAAAGCCTCACCACGAGCGTCGAGTCCGGCGGCGTTCTTGCGAAGACCTCCCGTGGCGTCGTGATCGAAGAATCGCCTCATTCGCCGCGTGATATCGTGCTGAACGGTTGGCTCACGGCGATTCGGAATATCCGGCGGTACGAAGCTCGAACCGGTTCGAAGGCGGCTCAGGATCTGGTGAACGCCAATCTAAAGACGCTTTCCCGTCTCCTTCCGCTCTATGACGTTCCTGCTCTGGCCAACACCCGGTACCGGATCCGTGGTTTCGCGTACGTCCGACTCCGGTTCGAATCAACGGATGGAGTCATCCTGCAAGATGCAAGCTTGGATATTCCGGGAGAAAGCACGCATCCGGTAAGGCCGGACTATCTGGACCGCTGGCACTCTGGTTTCATGCGAGGCGTCGAACCGATCGCCGACGGCCTGCAAGTCATCGCCCCACAGGTCCAATTGAATCTCGTCCTCTCTTTGCTTTCAGCGCCCGAACCGAATCGACTCTCGATGCGGATTTCCGCGTTGTCGGCCGGGCGTTGTCGGCCGGGAAGGTATCGCTTTTGATCGCAGACGGCGACTACACACCGCTCACCTCGGGCATGCCGACACAACGATGGAAGACCATCGAGACGCTCGCATACCCTCAGGGGTCAAGCCGCCTCGACTTCGGCATTCCCATCGCCACCATCGAGAAGATCGCCTATCCCACGAACTTCAAGAAGAGAATCAACGGACGAAACTACAACTCTTACCACTTTATCCACGCCGATAGTCTCGACATCCTCGCTCGAGATTTCGACAACCCCGTCTTCGATGAATACGCACGTCGATGGCGTGCCTATCCGGAACAATGGCCCGACCATCCGGCCTATCAAGGCCATGACATCCAGACGGAGCGATACCAGATGAAGCTGAGGCGACCGGAAGCCGACGAAGACTGATCTCGTCTCGGAGACCGGCGGAGCCTCCTCGGATTCACCCGTTGCGAATGATCGCGAAGTTGTTCCGGGGCAGTTGATCTCCAACACCACTGAAGACACCGGTTGCAACTCGAAACTCGTGTGGCGCGGCTCTTCCGACCTCCACATCGATGAAATGCGCCCAACTCTCGGGGGACCAGAAATTCACGTGATATCTCGAGTGGTCGATTCGCCCGTTCGGGACGGTTACGAGCAGAGTTCCTCCCGCGGCAACCGAATCAAGCAAGATCCGCATCGCCCGCTCCGGAGGTTCGAGATGTTCGAGAACTTCCGTGCAAAGGACGAGGTCGAATCGCCCGGGGCTCTCCTCGAGAATATCTCGAATCTCGCATTTCGCGTCGGGAAGGAACCGGCGGGCGTGCCCCAGTCCGACCGATGAGAAATCGAACGCCGTGACACCCGAAGGTGATCTCCCCTCGAGAATTTTCCGAAGGACGATCCCGGGCCCGACACCGAAGTCTCCAATGGACATCTCGTCAACTTTGATGCCTTCCTGATCCAAGAGATCCCGCAAGGCCGAACCGAATCTCAGGTACGGAGCCTCATCTTGAATTTCTTCGAAGAAGCCATTCATGCCTTCCGCCGAATTGTGCGAGGCGGGATCGATTTCGCGGCCGTCCACGCCACGACCACGAAGCGTCTCGATCTTCGAATTTAGCTCGACGATCTGGGCTTGTTTCCGGCGAATCATCTCCCGGGACTGTTCTAGCTTGTCGCGGAGCAGATTCAACTGCGCATGATCGTCGGACTCAACACCACTCTTGTTCGTCGGTGAATTCATGATCACCCTTGCCGTTTAAGTTCGCCATCCATGGGGGCAGGAACCCGAAGACCCTCAGTTTTGAGCGAAGACGTCGCCTGTGCTGGGAATCATATCCACCAAGAAGACGACTCATCGCTTCGCGATCACCTGCCGGACTCGCTCCGCCTCCTGTGCACGCGATCGCACCGCCTTCTTCAACCGTTGGTCATCCGACAACTGCGACGCCTCTTCGTACCGATCGACGATCTCGGCCGGATCTCCGAAGGCCGCGACTCGGCCACGTTCCAGAAGCAGGCCGTGCGTACAGTGCGTTCGAACCATCGAGAGGTCGTGCGTCACGATCACCTGGCATCGGGCCTTGGAGAGCAGTTCGTCCATCGCGGATTCTGCCTTTCTCCGGAAGGCGAGATCGCCGACGCTGAGCACCTCGTCAATCAGAAGAATGTCAGGCTCGAGGGCCAGCACGATCGCGAATCCGAGCCGACTGATCATCCCGTTTGAGTAGAACCTCATCGGCACGTCTAGAAATTCTCCAAGTTCGGCGAATTCCGCGATCTGCGGAATCAGCGCGTCGATCCGCTCGTGGCTGAGCCCATGGAGGAGCCCCTGAAATCGAATGTTCTCGTAGCCGCTCAACTGGAGATCAGCGCCGGCGCCGATCGAAAGCAGCGCCGAGATCCGACCGCGAACCTCCACCGAACCCGAACTCGGGGCGAGCATGCCCCCGATGACTCGAAGCAAGGTTGTCTTCCCACTTCCATTCCGACCAATGACGCCGACCACGTCGCCATCGCCGATGTCGAGATCGACCTGACATAGTGCCTCGTGCCAGCGTCGAGCGCCGAGCAACCGACCGCGGAAGAGGTCCTTGCACAGGTCCCTCATCCCGCGCTGTCGATCGTAGGCGAGGCGGAACTCGACCCCAACATCTCGAAGCCGAATGGATGCATGGTGCTGGTCGATCAAAGCAACCTCGTCACGGGTCGAACGAATCGAAGGTAGACGACGTGAGCGCCGATGACAAAGGCCGACATCAAGCCCACTGCGAGCCCGATAGACCAGATCGGAGGACCATCCAGACCGTAGAGCGACCATTGAAGTCCGCCGAACCAGACCGCCAGCGGATTGAGGAGATAGATCCCCTCGTACTCTGCTGGAACCAGACTTAGGGGATAGAGAACTGGGGAGACATACAGCAGGAGTCGCAACGAAATCGAAAGTAGATTGCGAAGGTCGGCGAACATCAGCCCCAGGACGGCTACCGCGAGCCCGATGGACCACGCCGCACAGACCAGGCAGAAGAGCAGGGCCGGATACGCCAGCATGGTCAGGGCCGGCGTGACACCCAAGAACAGCATGAGCCCGATTGCGAGGATCATCGACTGGCAGAGTCGGATGCCGGATACCCCCACGATCCTCGCCACCAGAATCGCGGGAGGCAATGGCATCTGCAGGAGCAACGCACGATTGGCGCGAAGCGCGCTGCTGGATCCGAGCAGAACAGATGCAAAGAACTGGTGGTGAACGACCCCTACGAAGATCAAGACCGCCGCTGAGATGCCATAGTCGGCTCCGCGACCAAGAATGACCTCGATGAGAAAGTAGTAGACGAGCATCTGGGCCAGTGGGCTCAGCAAATGCCATAAGCCCTTCAGCAACGTGGAGGCCACGGCAGATCGCCTCGATCGCCTCACCATGAATCGAAGCAGAGGCATCCGCCTCCAAAGATCGAGATAGAGCGCCGTTGCAGTCACGTTCCCGCGTTTCCGGCCGGAATCACCTCGGCGCCTCCGACAATTGCGGAGACCGTCTTTACTTCGAGGAGTTGCCGCGACTCGGTTGCCCCTGTCTTCTCCAATCGCCGGTAGAGATCGAGCAGCCGATCCTGATACACCCCCCAGTGATCACGCCTCGCGAATTCGTGGCACGCGGTCTTCATCTCCTCCAAGGCCTCGGAATCGATCGACTCCACGACACGTCTCAGGCCAGGCCCGTCCAGAGCCTCGGGGAGGAGACGTCCGATGCCGGCGCCTTCGATCTCGCGCCGCAGTTCGGGAAACGGGCTTGCGAGAATCGGCACGCCGGCGACCGGGTACTCCCAGAGTTTGTTCGGGGAACAGAACCAGTGGTTCAAGCAGGTGTTCTCGTAGGGAATCACGCCCAGGTCCGCCCCCGCCGTCCAATCTCGGAGCACTTCCTGCTTCGCCGGTGGAATGAAACGAATGCGTTCCTGAAGCGGATCCACCGCTCTGGCGATGGTCTGAAGGTGGCCCTGAAGATTCCCCCACCCCATCATCACGAGTACCCAGCCTTGCGGAAGCTCCGGTGCGGCGCGTATCAATGCCTCAAGCCCTCGCTCCTTTGCATATCCGCCTTGATAAAGAAGAATCCGCTCATCGGATCGAACCTTCGCCGCCGCCCGCAGAAGCCCGCGATCTCGCGGCTCGTCCTTCGGAAGCATCGTCGCGTTCCTGACCACGACCGCCGGAGGGAGCGACGGATACCGCCTCGCATGCTCCGCCGCGATGCTCTCGTTCACCGTGATGAACCCGTCGACACGCCCCGCGAATCTCCGAAGCTGTCGCCGCCAGTACCAGCGTTCCAACGTAGAGAGGCCCGCCACCTCCTCGTAGAGCTCATGGCTGTCGAAGACTAATCGCGCTGCTGGATTCCGGCGGCACCAGGCGATGCCGATCGGCAGCGTCGGAAGATCATGACAGTGAACAATCTCCGGCTGAATCCGCTC
>CALFOM010000221.1 GCA_937919685.1 uncultured Phycisphaera sp. | reverse complement strand
TCGCCCGACGCCAGATCGCCGCCGGCGAGACGGGTTGGGGCCGCGACGATTCGGGCCGGCAGGCAAACTGAGTCATTCCGGCTTGCGCGGCACCGGCGTGGATTCACTGGGCTTCGACGGCGCTGCGATCTTCGCCGCGGGAAGCACCATGAGTTCGACCGACTTGAACTCGACTGGATGGCTCTCGCCCTGAAGCGAGATCCAGCCCCGATCGAGCATCACCTCGCCGTTGCGTTGCTGCATCAATGACTGGGCATCTGGATCTTGCGGATCAAGTTGCGGACGCTGGTACTTCATGACCTCGACGCCGTTGATGTAATGGGTGATCGAGTCGTTCCCGAGGACCTCGACTTCCGCGGTCACCCACTGGTCACCGTCGAACGTCTCGCTCGTTGAATTGGTGCAGTGTCGGGTCACGACCTCTCTCTTCATCTCGACGTTGGTTCCCGGCGTGCAGAGATTCCCGGTGGGACGCGAGCCCGCCCCCGCGCCTCCCAGCAATTGCACCTCGACGGAGACCGGAAACTCCTGATCGGTCCGCATCGACTTCGGGTCCTGGCAATGGACCATGATGCCGCTGTTGCGGAAGGCCCAGCCTGGACCGCCGTTGACCTGCTCACCCGTGAAGCGATACACGACGCGAATGCGATACCGATCGTGCGGCACGCGATAGAAGAGGTGGCCGAAGCGGCCCTTGAATGACTCCCACGTT
This sequence comes from uncultured Phycisphaera sp., assembly GCA_937919685.1. Taxonomy (GTDB): domain Bacteria; phylum Planctomycetota; class Phycisphaerae; order Phycisphaerales; family SM1A02; genus UBA12014. Next base: position 10,225 of record CALFOM010000221.1, on the reverse strand, counting down.
CCGTAGTCCATCCTGATCACGCCGTCTTCAACCTTGACCGTCGACGAAGGATCGACGCCAAGTTCTGAGCCGGTCTCCTTGTACACCCAGCCCTCAAGGTCACGACCATTGAAGATCGGCGTCCATGTGGGTGTGTCGGCGGCCTCGGTCGGTCGCTTCCCTTCAACGGCGATCGGTGAGGGGGATGCCTCATCCTGCCCCGCGACAACCGAGGCCCCGGAGAGAAAAACCACGGAGAGAAGAAACGGGACGACGGCATGGTGTCTTGGCTGGTTCATGATTTCATCCTATCGATCTTGAGTTCATGGTCCTCGTTGATCGCCGGATCAACGCCCGGAGCCACTCAAGGAGCGTGATCTGGGTCGAAGTCCGGATTTGGACGCGGCATCTCCGCACCGATGCCGAGTCGCCATCCCGCCAATGCCGCCCGCAGTCGACGGACGGTATCCGGACGCTGGTTGGCGAGATCGAGGGTCTCGCCCGGGTCGGTCGCGAGATCGAACAACTCGACTTGATCGTCCTCGAACCACTCGATCAATTTGAGGTCACCGGATCGGATCGCGCCACTCGGTGCCCCGCCCTGATTTCCATAGTGCGGGTAGTGCCAGTAGAGATTGGTCCGAGACCAGTCCGCTTCGTCCCCGTGAAGGATTGGTACCAATGACCGTCCGTCGAGTGGACGCGGCGTTTCCCGCGGAAGATCGCACAGTTCCATCAACGTCGGCGCCAGGTCATGGCTGGTGATCGGAATCGAACTCACCTTCGCGGTGGCATCGCCACCAGGGAGTGCCATCAGGCATGGCTCCCGGATTCCGCCCTCGTAGAGCCAGCCTTTGCCGGCCCGGAACGGGAGATTGCTCGTCGGATGTCCTTCGCTGGTGGAGAGCCCGCCGTTGTCACTGAAGAACACCACAATCGTGTTCTCCACGAGGCCGAGCGCTTCAAGGCCATCGAGCACCTTGCCGACCGCCGCGTCCATCGACTCGACCATGGCGCCGTAAACGGCATGATCCTGGACCAGCCGGACCTTTCGATTTCGCTCCCGTCCCCATCGCGGGCCTTCGACCACGACGTTCTTCCGACGGTCGCGGTAGTCCTCCACGAGTGCGTCAGGAGCCAGCAGCGGCGTATGCACTGAATAGAACGAGAGGACCGCAAGAAACGGGCGACCATCCTGATCCGCCATGAACTCCACCGTCTCACGGGCCAGTCTGTCCGGCAGGTGTTCGCCGGGTTCGCCATCCTCGAGCCGAGGATTCCCGTAAGGCGAGAAGTACTTCTTTCCGCCATACGGTCCCCCTCGCGTCCATCCTCCTCGATTCACCTGGAAACCTTGGTCTTCCGGCCAATACCCTTCCGGGCCGAGATGCCACTTCCCCGCGAAGAACGTCGCGTACCCGGCGTCGTGGAACATCTCCGCGATCGTCCGTTCTTCCAGTGGAAGGGCCTGGGTGTAGTCCGCGGGAAGTAGTTTTCCGGACCGCGCGCCGCCGAACCAGTCGGTGGTCTTGGTTCTCGCCGGATGCCGACCCGTCATGATGCTCCCTCGCGTCGGGCTGCACACTGGTGCGGCGGCGTAGGCGTTCGTGAAGCGAATGCCCCGGGCCGCCAGCCGACTGAGATTCGGGGTGCGGTAAAACGTCTCGGGGTTGTTCGGTGCGATGTCGGCCCATCCCAGATCGTCCGCCACGATCAAGACGACATTGGGGCGATCGGTTGCGGGTTCGCGATCTCCGTCGCGGTTCGATGCCGACGCCCCACTCGTCGACCCGAAAAGGCCGAGCAGCATCACGATCGATAAAGACGACGAGAACGACGAGAACGACCACCGCAGATCCGGCACCTCCGGCGAGCCTGACTTGACGAGGTTCTGAAATCGAAACGACACGGTCATTCTCAGACCGTACCGCCGAGATCCGCGACGCTGGCAACCGAGCACCCAAAAAAGTCGAGATGGACATCGCCCCCAATCATTTTGGAGGTGACCGGGGGCGATGAGGGAAAAGGCAGAAATTGGGGTCCTTGTGGACTCCTGAATGATACCGGAACTCCGAACCGATCTGGATAGAAAAATGGACCAAAAAGACGTCAATTCCACCAAAGCGGTTCTGCCAGCGTCGTTTTTGAGCCCGACCATGCACCGAGCGAACGACGCCGAACCGAGGTTCTTGGCCTCGGATGGGACAAATGGTGTTTTACCCCACTACCATGCTGCCCAGTGTCCCTCAGCGAACGCATCCTCGTCCCCGAGCTCATGGATGCTCCGGACCTTCCCGAACATGAGCACGACTTGGCGCTGCGAGGGCTCGCAAGGCTCAATCGCATCTCTCGAGCTGATCTCATGCTCTGGAGGTTCCTGGCTCCAAGATTGGCTTCGGTCCCGAAGGGGGGAGTCCTTCGAATCCTCGACGTCGCCACCGGAAGCGGAGACCTCCCGATCCGACTATCGCAGCGAGCTCGGCGTCGATTCCCGAATACGAAGATCCAATGGGCAGTCTGTGACTTCAGCGACCATGCGCTGGAAACCGCCACACGGCGAGCCCACGCGATCAATCTGAGACTCAAGGCTCATCGACTCGACGCCACGACTGATCCGCTTCCGGAGAACGACGTGACGATCTGCAGCCTCTTTCTTCACCACCTCGAAGCGTCGCAAGTGATCGGACTTCTCGGTCGCATGGCAGCGGCCGCGACGACTGGCATCGCCATCTCCGACCTTCGGCGGACCCGGACCGGTCTCTTGCTCGCCAACGTCGCGGCCCGCTGCTTGAGCCGATCACCAATCGTCCACTTCGATGCGCCAGCATCGGTTCGGGCCGCATTCACGGACTCGGAGCTCGCGGCGCTTGCCAGCCGCGCCGGGCTCGAAACATCGCGGATCGCACGGGTCTTTCCCGAGCGCATGATTCTCGATTGGTCGGCCGAGGGAGTCGCCCGATGAACAGCACCGAAGCATCGGAAGTCGTGGTCATCGGCGCCGGGCCTGCCGGCTCGACGATGGCATGCGCCCTGGCCCGTCGCGGACGACGCGTCCTGCTTGTTGATCGGGGTTCGTTCCCGAGAGCCAAGGTCTGTGGATGCTGCCTCGCGCCAACGGGACAACGGGTCTTGCAGGATCTCGGGCTCGACGCGATCGCGGGTCAGGGAATTCCGTTGACCACGGCGGTGATCCGAAGCGGCACCCGCCGAACCCGACTCGGATTCGCTGGATCCGTCGTACTTTCCCGAACCGTTCTCGACATGGGACTGATCGATGCCGCGAAGGACGCCGGAGCCGTCTTCAAATCTCGGACGCGAGCGAGGGTCACGGCGAACGACCGCGTGATACTGGAAGATCTCGACCGCCCCGACCTCGGGCCAACGACGATCCAGAGCCCCGCGATCGTGGTGGCGGATGGAATCGGCGGTCGCGCTCTGGATGATCGCGCGGAGTTCACCTGGAAGATTCGTCGTCGAAACCGCTTCGGCGTCGGAACCGTGATCGACCCAACCTGCGACGCCCCTCCCCTCGGCGAGCTGATGATGATCGCGAACCGGACTGGTTATCTGGGAGTCGTGACGCTTGAAGATGGCCAAGTGGATCTGGCCGCCGCCCTCCACGCCGGCCGGACCCGGGCAATCGGCGGACCGGCCCGAGCATGCGCCATACTGCTGGAGCAGGCGGATTGTCCGGCGTTGGCCGCGGCTGCTCGCGAGGCTCGCTGGCATGGGACGCCGGGACTGACCCGTTCTCGCCGCTCGGTCGCTGAGGGCCGAGTCCTCTGCATCGGCGATGCCTCCGGTTATGTTGAACCGTTCACCGGGGAAGGAATGTCCTGGGGAATGCTCGCCGCCGTCACCGCGGCACCACTCGTGGACTCACTCATCGAAGGCGCCGCCACGACGGCCTGGAATCAAGTCCACCACCAGTTGCTCAAGGCTCGGCAACGTCGCTGTCGAGCCATCTCACTCGCCATGCGATTCCCAAGTCTCTCTCTGGCCGCGATGTCGGTCTTCAATCGTCTGCCGGGTCTCGGACCACGACTCGCCGGCCTCGCAAGTGGGCACTCGACCGCCGGTCCCGAACGAATCAAGCCTCGGAAACCAGAAGTGATTGCATGAACGAACGCCAGCGCGTGGGACCAATCGCGGTCGCCAACCCCCCACATCAACTTCCGATCGCGCGATCACTGGAGATCGCCGATCTTCTCACGCCGGCCGAAGTCTCCCGAAAGGTGTTGGCAAGGCTGCATGCCCGGGTAGGCGTCGAGCAACGAAACTGCGCCATCCTTGAAGCCGACGGCTCGATCCCCCTCTATGGAATTGGCAGTCCTGGGGAACCGAGTCGGCCACGGGTTCCAGGGACTGCGGAGCGGATGAAGGCGTACGATCGACATGCTCGCGAGCTCGCCATCGCGGCCGCTCGTGATGCACTCGCGTCCTCCGGCGTCGACGCCGAATCCCTCACGCATCTGGTGACCGCCAGTTGCACCGGTTTCTCTGCTCCCGGCGTGGATCTCGCCATCGTCGAAGCACTTGACCTGCCCCTCACGATTCGTCGAAACCATCTGGGGTTTATGGGCTGCCATGCCGCGGTGAACGCGCTGGCAGTCGCGGCGAGCCATGCCGCGGCGCACCCCGAAAATCGCGTGCTCGTCGTGTGCGTCGAAGTCAGTTCGATCCACTTTCATAACGACACCCGACTCGACCGCCTCATTTCCAACACCCTCTTCGCCGATGGTGCGGCGGCGACCGTGGTCAGCAACGACCCGGGAGGCCTCGAACTGGTCAGCACTGCCAGCACGATCATTCCGGCGACCGCCGAGGTGATGGGCTGGGAGGTCGGGGACCACGGATTCGAGATGACCCTTGGCGCCGAAGTCCCGGAGGCGATCGGCGCCGCCATTCCGAGCTGGGTCGACTCGGTCCTCCACGACCAAGGCCTCGACCGTGCGGACATCGGAGGCTGGGCGATCCATCCCGGCGGACCGAAGGTGATCGACGCGGTCGTTGAGTGTCTGGATCTTCCGAAAGGGGCTGATCAACCGAGTCGGGCGATTCTCCGGGAACACGGCAACATGAGCAGTTCCACGCTCTTGCACATCCTCCACCGCCTCCAGATCCAGGACGTGCCGCGCCCATGGGTCGGACTGGCATTCGGCCCTGGACTCGCCGGAGAGTTCCTCCTGCTGAAGTGAATCGATACCACCGACGACCCTCGCTTCGCGGCTACTCCGGTATCCTCTTCCGGTGCTCGAAATCAGAAACATCACCAAGCAGTTCCCGGCGGTCCGCGCGCTGGATGGCGTGAGCTTGGACATCGCTGCAGGCGAAGTGCATGGAGTGATCGGGGAGAACGGTGCCGGTAAGAGCACGTTGATGAAGATTCTCGCGGGAATCCAGCCCCCGGACCAGGGTTCGCTCACCCTCGACGGCATTCCATACCAACCTCGAAACGTCAACGACGCCAGCCGGGTCGGGGTGGTCATGATCCATCAAGAACTGAATCTGGTCGACGACCTCTCGGTCGCGGAGAACATTCTGCTGGGTCGAGAGCCACGTCGCTTCGGTCTGATCCAACTCGGCCGGATGCGCACCGAAGCCGCCCGCCTGCTCGAGGAAATCGGCGCCAACATCGATCCACGGACTCGCGTCGGCGACCTGCCCGTCGCCCAACAGCAACTGGTCGAGATTACCAAGGCCCTGTCACAGAAGACCAGCGTCCTGATTCTCGACGAACCCACGGCCGTCCTCTCCGAACGCGAGACCACCCTGCTCTTCAAGCTGGTACGCCGGCTCAAGGAACGGGGCGTCGCCATCGTCTACATCTCCCATCTCCTGCCCGAAGTACTCGATCTCTGCGATCGAATCAGCGTGCTCCGCGACGGGCGACTGGTGGCGGAGACCACCCCCGCCGAGTCCGACGCCGATCGGCTCGCATCATTGATGGTCGGCCGGGACCTCGTGGACGTCTATCCCCCGCTGGTGCCGCCGTCCATCGATACCTCAAGACTTTCGATCCGCGACCTTTCCGTGCCCGGACATGCCTCGAAGATCACCTTCGACGTGGCACCCGGGGAGATCGTCGGACTTGCCGGCCTCGTGGGAAGCGGACGCACCGAGATCGCCGAGGCGATCGTGGGCTTGCGGGCGATCAGCGGTGGCGAGGTCCGGCTCGACGGCGACGCGGTCCGTTTTCGATCGCCGAAGCAGGCGTTGGAACGGGGCGTGGCCTATGTCAGCGAAGACCGCAAAGGTCGCGGCATTCTGGTGGACCTCTCCTGCGTCGAAAACACCACGCTTCCGAATCTCAGTGCGTACGGGCGGCTCGTACCTGATCGCCGGCGGGAACGAGCAGCGACCGCCGACTGGATCAAGCGGCTCGACATCCGCTGCCCTGATCCGCGCAGTCCGATCCGAACGCTCTCCGGTGGGAATCAACAGAAGTTCGCCGTGGCGAGCCGACTTGATGCGCGGCCGACCGTCCTTCTGCTGGACGAGCCGACCCGTGGCGTCGACGTCGGCGCAAAACGAGAGCTGTACCACCTCATCGCGGGACTCGCCCGCGACGGACTGGCGTGCGTCCTGATCTCGAGTGAACTTCCAGAACTGCTGGGCCTCTGCCACCGCATCGCGGTGATGCGGCAAGGCAGACTCGCCGGCGTGGTGGACGGCCCCACCGCCTCCGAGGAATCGATCATGCGACTGGCCGCCGGCGTGGGAGAAGAGGCAGCATGAGCGAATCGACGCAGACCGACCACTCGGGTGGCGGCCACATCAGCACCGCGTGGAAGATGGGATTGTCGGCGTTGGAGCGCTTCGGCGTGGTCATCGCTTTCATTGCCCTCTTTACCTACAACGCCATCACCCAGCCTGAGACGTTTCTCAAGCCCGAGAATCTCCGCAACCTTCTGAATCAGAACGCTGACATCGGGGTCATCGCGGTCGGCATGACGCTGGTGATCATCGCGGGCGGCATCGACCTCTCGGTCGGCGCTGTGATGGCATTTGGCGCCGCGGTCGGCCTGATCACCATGAACGCCCTCTTTGAGGGTTCCATGAACGAAACCCTCGCGGTCATGATCGGTCTCGGGACCGGCATCGCCCTGGGAGCGGCATGTGGTCTGCTCAACGGCCTCTTGGTGACCATCGGACGCATTCCCGCCTTCATCGTGACCCTCGCGGGCCTGATTGGTTTTCGATCCGTGACCCTTGCCATCGCGGAGGGTGGCGAGATCCGAGCGGCCTACGGACTCACCGCGCTGCAGACGTTGGGCCGCGGTGGACTCGAGATCCCCGGCGTCTTGGACTATTACGAACAGCCGGTCATTTTCTACTGGAACATCCTGATCTTCTTCGCGGTGGTGATCGCAGGCCAGTTATTGCTCGGGCGAACTCGCCTCGGACGTCACTTCATCGCGGTCGGCTCGAATGAAGTCGCGGCTCGATACAGCGGAATCGCCGTCAATCGGGTGCGAACCTGGTCCTACGTGTTAGTCGGGGCCTGCGCCGGTATCGCCGCCCTCATGTCGTTGATGCGGATGAATTCAGTTTCCAGTTCAGGCGTTGGCCATCTTGCCGAACTCGATGCCATCGCCGCGGTGGTCATCGGCGGCACCGCCATGACCGGCGGCCGCGGCCGAGTCTGGGGCACGATGCTGGGCGTCTTGATCCTAATCATGATCAGCAACATGCTCACCCTCGCAGACGTCGAGGTCTACTGGCAGGGGTTCGTCAAGGGTGTGATCATCATCCTCGCGGTGTTGATCCAACGCGGCAAGGCGAACTGATCTTCGCCGACTCCTGCACCCGGCGATTCGCCAAACAATTCGCCAGACAATTCGCCAGACAATTCGCCAGACAATTCGCCAGACAATTCGCCAAATATCATGGCGTCACGCTTGGCCGGACGACCTTCGCCGGATCCCAGATGGGTTCCTTCACTTTCAAGACCGGCCTCGCCCCGGCGGCGATGCTCGCGTCGCCCGCGATCGCGGCGGCGCGGAGTTCCGCGACGAGTTCCGGGTGATCGGCCGCGACGTCCCACTGTTCGCTGACGTCGACTTCGAGGTCGTGCAAGGTTCCGACATCCAGCCGGAACTTCCAGGCCCCACGACGAATACCCGCGAGCTCGCCGTGCGAGGTGTAGTAGAGAAAGTCAACGGTCGGTGAGACCGCCCCCGGTTCGCCTTCGAGCAACGGCATGATGTCGTGGCCATCAATGAGCCGAGTCGAATCGAGTTCGACACCCGCCAGTCCGGCGATCGTGGGAAGCAGATCCATGGTGGTCGCCACCTCCCGCGAGACGGTCCCGGCGGGAATCCGCGCGGGATATCGCGCGATGAATGGCACTCGTTGCCCACCTTCGAAGTTGGTTCCTTTGCCCCCCGCGAGCGGGCCGGCAGAACCGCCGTGACTCTTGAAGGGAAGCCACGGTCCGTTATCGGTGGTGAAGATAACCAGCGTGTCTTCAGCCACGCCGTGACGCTCCAGGGCGTCGAGGACCTCCCCCACGCTCCAGTCGATCTCTTCGATCACATCGCCGTAGAGACCGCGGGGGCTTTTCCCCTCGAATTCCTCGGAGGCGTAGATCGGAATGTGCGGCATGGCATGCGGGACGTAGACGAAGAACGGGCCGTCGGCGTGGGCATCGATGAAGTCAACTGCGGCCGTCGTGCAACGCTTCGTGAGCAACCGCTGATCGGGTTCCCACTCGACGATGGTCTTGTCGCGAAGGAACGGCAGGCTGTGGGTGTACTTGTTTCCGTCCGGCCGATGGAACTGGCTCATGTCGTTGGAGTAGGGCGTGCCGAGAAACGTGTCGAATCCCTGATCGGTCGGGAGGAGTCCGTCACGATGTCCCAGATGCCATTTTCCGAAGCAGCCGGTGGCGTAGCCGGCGCCGGCCAGCACGTCGGCAATCGTGACTTCGTCGGTATGCAACCCGTAGTCAAAGGTGGGGAAGATGACATGGCGATGCATCCCGACCCGCTTGGGGTAGCACCCGGTCATCAACGCCGCACGAGAGGGTGAACAGACCGGCGAGGCGACGTAGAACTGCGTCAGTTTGATTCCCTCGGCGGCCATTCGATCGAGGTTTGGGGTGTGAATCGTCGGATGCCCAAAGCACGAAAGGTCGCCGTACCCCTGATCATCGGTGAAGAAGATCACGACGTTGGGCGGACGGTCCGCGTTGGCCGTATCGGAACTCCCAACGGGCATCGCCGCTGATGCCTGAACGCCCACGGTCGCGAGGATGACGGCACATAGGATTCGCTTCATAGTGCCCACACCCTAGCACGACGAGACCGCGGTCCCGCCTGTTAGAATCACCGCCGCGGCGGTCACGACCTACGACCACCATTGACGACGAATCCAACCCATTTCAGCCCATCAAGAGCAGACACAGGAGCTCCGTTCATGAATCCGATCCGAAGAATTCTTCTCGCGGCCACCGCCGCAACCGCCGCCATCCTCGCCGGTTGCGGCGACTCCGGAACCAACTCGTCACCCAGCGCCGCCACCGGTGGCGTAGACGTCAAGGCCGTCGCCGAGAAGTTGCAAAAACCCATCCGCATCGGGGTCAGCATCCCCGCCGCCGATCACGGCTGGACCGCCGGCGTGGTGTGGTGGGCCAAGCAGGCCATGGAACTGTACCCCGACGTCGAGTGGGTCTTCCAGACCGCGGAGTCGCCTTCGAAGCAGATTCAAGACATCGAAAACATGATGACTCGCGGGGTCGACGGCCTCGTGATCCTCTGCACCGAGAGCGCCCCGCTCACGCCCATCGGCAAGCTGGCCGACGAAAAAGGGATCCTGCTCGTGACCGTCGACCGTGGCTTCCTCGAGCCGGTCGCCGACATCTTCCTCGAAGGCGACAACGCGGCCTTCGGTCGCAAGAGCGCCGAATTCATGGTCGAGAAGCTCGGTGGCAAGGGCAATATCGTCATCCTCGAAGGCGTCCCCTCCACCGTGAACACCGCTCGAGTCGACGCGGCGAAAGAGGTCTTCGCGTTGCACCCTGGCATCACGATCGTCGGGCAGGACTCGGGCATGTGGAATCGTTCCACCTCGCTTGACGTGATGCAGACCTTCCTCGTCAAGGAGAAGAAGATCGACGCGGTGTGGGCCAGCGATGACGACATGGCGCTCGGTGCCGAACAGGCGATCGTCGAAGCAGGCCGCGAGAAGGAGATGTGGATCCTCGGTGGCGCCGGCATGAAGGACATCGTGGCCCGGGTGATGA
>CALFOM010000220.1 GCA_937919685.1 uncultured Phycisphaera sp. | reverse complement strand
CCGATGTCGGCACCATTCGTGGTGCCGTCACCGTTGAGATCACCGGCTCCAGACTCTCCCCACAACGCGAGGAGCAGTCCGGCATCCGCGCCGTCGACATTGGAATCTCCATTGAGGTCTGCGGAGCAAGGGGGCTCGAAACTCAGCTCGATCGTCATTCCGGGCGTCATGTCCTTACCAATGAAGCCTTCGAAATCCAATTCGTAGCGTTCTGCTCGGAAGACCGTGTTCGCCCCATTTGCACCAGCACCTCCGCCCGAAGACGGGGTCTCCCCTTGAGTCATGGGGCCGTTTTCGTCCAGCGGAACGATGTACCGCCAGATCTCGGTGCCGTCGGAGTCGACTTCAAAGATGTTCCCCGTCGCACCGGAGCAGATCAACGTGTTTCCGTTCCGCTGACGTTGGGCACCCGAGATGAAACCGGAATAGAAGTTGGAGGGAATGGGCGCGACGTAGGTCCAACTCGACTCCGCGGGGCCGAAGGGATCAATCAAGTCGAGGCGATAGGTGCCATCGCGAAGAATCGGCGGCATGACCTCGTCAATGGACGAGTAGGGAATTCCCGGTCGACCGTTCCCGTTGTTGAAGACGGTAAAACCTGGATACCCCGGCATGCCCGGCCTGATCCACTTGGCATCGTGCTGACCGAAGAATCGTCGATCCTTGCCGGACCCCCTGGCATACGCTTCGGGATTACCCCAGCGGTACATCAGATCGCCCGCGGGCCCCGCCGCTTCTTCCGTGGTCGTGCCGTGATCGATGATCCAAATCTCGTTAAAAGTCCGCGAACTGATCATGATCTGATCGAGCTCGGCGTTGTAGTCGAGACCGTTGCAGTGCATCCAGTCCGATGAGTTGCTCGCGCGGTAATTCAGATTGATGCGTCGCGGATTTCTCGCCGGATCACCATAGTTCGGATAATCCGGGCTCAGGTACTGAACCAGATGATCCCAAGCGTGCCATTCCCAGACAATGGCTCCACCGGAGCGACCGTCCGGCTGCACCTCGATGATCTTGTCGGGCCAGAGTGAATCACCGAAGGTGCCGGGCATGCGGCCAGCCGCAAGCGCCTCTGCAGCGCTCTTTGATTCCCAAGCGATGCAGAGAATGTTCCCGTTCGGAAGCAATTCGACATCATGGTGAAGCCGATACGAATCGCTGATATGGGAGAAACTCCACTCCAACTCTCCTGCCCAATCTCGACGTTCGATCAGACCACCGGCGCCGCCGGCAGAGATGGTGCTTGCATTGCCGGGATTCATCGTGCGAATCAGATCGCCTTCTGGCGTCAGGTAGACGGAATTTCCAGGACGAAAGGGACTCTCCCATTGATTCACGACCCGACCTTCGTTGTCCATGAGATAGGTGTCGTTGGTGAGTAGAGAGGTGCTGGGATTCGACCTCAAAGGCGCAAAGAGCCAATACCCGGTCTGCGTGCCGCCGTCATCTCGAACCACGCCGATCGTGTTGCCATTCTGCGCGGCCGCCGAGAGGGTCATCGATATCGCAAGCAATGAGGTTGCGAGCGTCCTACTCAAGTTCATGCCGGTGGTCCTGTTCTTTAGATTCAACTCTTGACCTGTGTCCGATTCAGAGAATGTCACAGGCGCCCCAAGCAGCGAGAAGAAGTCCGACATCGGCACCATTCGTGGTGCCGTCACCGTTGAGATCGGCGGGGCCGGGCTCGCCCCAGAGCGCCAGCATCAAGCCGACGTCGGCACCACTGACCTGACCGTCACCATTGAGATCCGCGGGACAGGGGTCTTCCGGATAAATCTCGATCGGGCCCATGGGCGTGAGGTCGCGTCCCTTGAATCCACCATAGTCAGGGGCGTACCGAAAGCAGGAGAACACGTTCTGCAGTCCGCTCGGATCGTCACCCTGATTGAGCACGCCGCCCGGCCCCGAGGGATTGACGTACAGCCAAGTCTGCTCGCCGCTCGGCGTGATCTCGCTGAAGAAGCCACCCAGCGTGCTTACCGCGCCGTTTCGCCCCTTGCAGATCAGCGTGTTGCCGTTGGGCAACCGCTGCGCGCCGGAGAGACCGCTGCTGTAAAACCCGGTCGGCGGATCACCGATGAAAAGGACCTCGGAGGCAGTTGGTCCGTAGGGCTGACCGGGCTTGATCGCATACGTTCCGTCCCGGTTCAGTGGAGTGGAGAATTCCTCGATCGTCGAGTAGGCACCGTCGGGCCGTCCGTTTCCGTTGTTGAACACGATGATGTTGCCGGCACCGGGAAGCCCCTCCGGAATAAACTTCACGCCGTGGTTGAAGAAGAGCTTCTGGTCGTCGGCGGTTCCGCGGTCATAGGCCTGCGGGTTGCCCCAACGGTACATCAGGTCACCGGCGGGACCGGCCGCATCCTCCGTGGTGATGGCGTGGTTGATGATCCACGCCTCGCTCAGGAACGGCGTGCTGATCACGATCTGACGAAGGCCTGGGTTGTAGTCGATGCTGTTGGCGTGGATCCAGTCGGCGTTGCCGTTCCGGAAGAAGTTGATGTCGACCTTTCCGGGGTTGTCCGCAACCACCCCGTAGTTGTCCACCGCCGGATCGAAGTCCTGAATCAGGTGATCCCAGACATGCCATTCCCAGACAATGTTGCCTCCGGTGAGTCCGTCCGGTTCGACTTCGATGATGTGCAACGGCCAGAGCGAACCCTGGGAGATCTGAGAGGGATTTCGCCCCGCCTGCACCGCTTCCGCTTCGGTCTTGTACTCCCAGGCGATCATCAGCACGTTGGAACTTCCTGGAATCGGACAGATGTCATGGTGAAGCCGGTGCTCAGGCGTGTTGTACGCGAAGTCCCAGGTGAGTTCGCCGTCCCAGTCGTATCGCTTGACGTTTGATCCGTCGCCGCCGCCGATCATCGCACTGCCAGCGGCTGGCCCTTCGTCGGAACATCGAAGCAGGCTGCCATCTTCCAAGAGGTAGACCGAGTTGCCCACCGGAAAAGTGTCCGACGTCCAGGAGTTCACGAGATTGCCGTCGTTGTCGATCAGATACGTCGGGGTTGAATTCAGCGGACTGAAAAGCGTGTAGCCGGGCGAAGCTTCCGGCCCCTGCTCGATGAGTCCGACGGTCGGTACCTCTTGGGCCAGCGCGATCCCGTGAACCGAGAGCGCGAGAAGAACCGAAGCAGTCGCGGCACGAGCATGAATCAACATCTGAGAATCTCCGGTCTTCCTTTTGAACTGAACGAACGCCAAAAACAAGACATCTTGTCTTCAACCTGAATCACCATTTACCAATTTCTGCCGAAGTGAATTTGTCCAAGAACAATCGCTCGGGGACGCCCATCCGACGCCAACGCGAACTTCTTCGAAACTCTTTCTTCGCAACGGAATGGTCCGTCGTGCCGACCAAAGGTAATACGGAATGCCCACCACCTAGATTCATCTCCGCGCCGTCGTTTTTGAAATCGGAACGACCGCACGAACGCCCAGGAGACCAGCAGTTTTTTTCGACCGATCCCAAGGGCTCCGGTTCCGCGAAATCTGACATCGTCTGGTCTTCCGGACGACTTTTCACGATGATCCGAGAGATGGTGAACGTCTGAGATTCATCGTTTCGCCCCGGAGTGCCGCCTGACACCTGCTCCACCCAGCAGATAGAGTGCACCTTGACCATGACGGACCGCCTAGAAGCATCCTCCGAGGCCCCTCGCCCACCCACCCCGGAGTCGATCGATCAATCGATCGATGAGGGAGATCTGCAACGGGCACTCGACGATCTTGATCGTCTCGAGGTGGCTGGAGGGATGACGTCCGAGACCTCTCGACTCCGAAGCCGCGTGGCCGCAAGATCAGATGAACCGATCGCCGCGATTGAGATGCTCGATCTGGCCATGGATGAGTCATCCCCTGCCGACGGCGACCTGATCAACCGAGCCCAATACTGCCATGTCGCAGGACGACTTGAAGAAGCACTCGCCACCCTCGACCGCATTCCTCGCAAGACCACGCCGCAGGTCGCGGCCGCATCCGCGCATCTCAAGGCTCGATGCTTCACGAGGCTCCGGCGACCCCGGGAAGCTGAGGCGGCTCTTCGAGATCTCTCCGCCATCGAAGGCCGCTCACCGAGAATCGAGTGGCTTCGTTCGGAGCTCGATCAATCGCTCGGTGACTTCGCGTCCTCCAAACGAAGATTGGAGATCACCATTGCCACTCGCGGTCTCCCCGCATCACTCGTTCGACCGATGGCCTTCGATCTTGCCAAGGCCTGTGACCGACTCGCGGACTTCGATACCGCCTTCAAGTTCGCGACCGAAGGAAACCGACTGACCGGATCGACGTTCGATGCCGACGCATATCGCGAAGACACCGACCGCATCATCGAGTTCTTCGATGCGTCACGCCTTGCCGCCCTTCCCCGATCATCGAAGGCCGACGACTCGCCGGTATTCCTCGTCGGAATGCCACGAAGCGGCACCTCGCTGGTCGAGCAGATCATCGCCACCCATCCGCGAGGCGCCGGAATCGGCGAACAGCGGATGCCCCTGAATCTGGCCGCCCGCATCGCCCATCGTCGTGGCATCCAATTTCCGGCCTGCCTGGATGACATCGGAATCGATGACCTTGATGAACTTGATGAACTTGATGATGCCGCGGATCGATATCTCTCGATGCAGGCGAGCTTCAAGCAGGACGCCGACCGGATCGTGAACAAGACGCTCGGGCTTGATCGGATCCTCGGTTTTCTCCCACTGATCCTCCCGGGTTGCCGCATCATTCACGTCACCCGCGATCCGCTCGACAACATCCTCTCGATGTTCCTCCACTCCCTCCGGGGTGACACGCTCTCTTGGGCGTGCCGCCTCGACGATCTCATCCTGGCGAGGCAGGAACACGACCGGCTGATGGATCACTTCGGTTCGATCCTTCCCGTCCCGTTCCATCAGGTGCGGTACGAGGATCTCGTGACTCGACAGGCTGAAGTGACCGATGGCCTGCTGCACTTCCTAGGGCTCGCTCCGGAACCGGCATGCTTGGATTTTCATCTGACCCGACGGAACGTGATGACACCTTCCCACGATCAGATCGACAAGCCGATGAACGCGGCGTCAATCGGTCGCTGGCGGAACTACGAGCGGCATCTCGGACCGGCCATCGAGGTCTTTGGCCCCCGCCGCTGAACGACCATGTCGGCTTATTCGGGGCGCCGACCGAAATGGAGGCCCCGTCCGGCGAGACCGGGTTCGACGAACGACCACTCCAGCCCCGCCGACCGAATCGCACTTCCGATCTCTTCGCGGGTGAAGAGGCCGATTCGATGGGATTCTTGCACCTGCCGGACCCCGTCCGCATCGGCGATCAAGTAGTTGAACTCCAACTGCAGGCAACGCCCTTCCACCCGCGGCACATCCATTCTTGCGATCTTGATCTCCGCGCGGTCGACGAAGGTGGCCCAAGGTCGTCCGATTTCGACGACCCCGGGTTCGAGGAAGGGCTCGATCGCGAGCAATCCACCTGGTCGGATACATCGAGCCATTGATCTAATGGCTTCGGTGAGCGACTGGATATCTCGCATGTAGGCGATCGACGAGAAGAGACAACTCACCGCATCAAATGGCGCGCCCAGTCCCCCTGGATCCAGCGTTCGCATGTCACCCTCGACCAGCATCACGCCCGGGCACCGTTCGGCCGCTCGCTCCAGCATCCCAGGATCCAAGTCGACGCCGACACGGTCAAAGTCATCGAGCAGCGCCAGATGGCGTCCGGTGCCGCAGGCGACGTCGAGCAGCTTCGGCCGCCCCGCCGGACCGAGTCGGGGGACACCCCGGGCGTGCAGCATCTGGCGAAAGGTCGCCGCTTCGACCTCGTAGTCCTTGCCCTGGGCGTCGTAGACGAGGTCGTACCAGTCTTGTGATTTGGTGAACACGGCAACCTCCGATCTCGGAACCGCTCGCGAAGGCACCCTACCACCAACCCGAAGATCGCTCTCGGCAATCCCACGAAAACGGGGCCCCTCGGTATCGAGCGGCCCCGCAGTTGATTTGCACGGATTGAACCGTCGCTGAGGCGCCCCTTGATCAGGGCTCGTCTTCGCAGGTCTGATTCCACACCGCCAGCATGAGTCCGAGGTCCGCGCAGTCGACGAGTCCATCGAGGTCCAAGTCGGCGGTGGTCTGTGGTCCCGATGGGCCCCACTGAGCGAGCAGGATGCCGAAGTCCTCTCCGTTGACCACGAGGTCGCCGTTGAGATCCGCGACGCACGCTCCGCCGGAGCACTCATCGGGAATGCCGTTTCCATCGAGGTCCTCGGAATCACCCAGGTAGATGTCAATCGAATCATCCACGAGGTTTTCGTTGCAGTCCGTGAACTCGATCTGGATCGCGTAGACGACGCCGGAGAGAATTCCGGCATCATCGGCTTGCGGCGCCCCCGCGAAGAGGATGTTGCCGACGATCGCAACCGATTCACCGAATCGATCTCCCGCGCGGAGCCCGGCTGGCTGAAGGTACTGCTGCCAGTCCCAATCGGAGCCGTCCCGCTCGTAGATGAAGGCCGAACCAATGAGGTCGACTGCATTCGAACTGCTGTCCGGCGCTCCGACCGCGATGTAGTTCTCAGAGACCGCGACCGAGTATCCGAATCGATCACCGGGAATGCTCCCGGGCGAGGAGAGTTCCTCCACGGATACAAAGTCGGTCGAGACCACCCGGTAGGCGACTGCCGCTCCTTCGGATTGGGAGGCATAGGGTGCGCCGATGACGGCGTCCCTTCCTTCCATCGCCATCGACCAGCCGAACTTCCCTTCGGAGTCGCTGTAGTCGAGGTCGGATCTTCGCACCGCATCGTTTCCATTCAGGAAGATGAACGGGATCACCTTGCCACGCCCCATGTCCGCTTCGGGTGCGCCAATCATCAGGAAGCTGGTGGAGGATGCCTCGTCGGCGCCGGCCGCAACGCTCCAGCCCGCGAGGTCGCCCGGATCATCGCCCGGAATGAATCCGTTCTCGGCCGGCAGTTGTTCGAAGAGCCCACCCGTCAGTCCATACACATAGACGGCACCGGTCTCGTCGTTCGCGTCGACGTCGACGTCGCGACGGGGCGCTCCGATCACCAGGAATCCATCAGCGATCGCGACCGAATGGCCGAACCAGTCGTTGTCGACAAGTTCCTCGGGTTGCAAGCGTTGCAGGAGGCAGTAATACGCCCCGGTCCACTCCCAGACCGAAACTTCGCCC
>CALFOM010000219.1 GCA_937919685.1 uncultured Phycisphaera sp. | reverse complement strand
GCCTTCGTCAATCCGTCGGCGCGGAAGAAGTGAATGCACTCGTCGGTGAGCCCGGCGGAGCTGGCGCAGGTGATCAAGGATCGCCATCCTTCGGCGGTGTAGCCGGTCTCTTCAAGAAATTCACGCCGAGCGGCTTCGAGGTCGGCTTCGCCCGTCTTCTCGGCGTCGTCGCCCACGAGACCCGCGGGAATCTCGATAACCGTTCGGCCGAGTGGTGGGCGATGCTGCTCGACCAGGACGAGCTCATCGTCATCGGTGAGGGCGATGATGGCCACCACACCACTGGCATTGGATCGGGTGACGAATTCCCAGCCGTCCCTTTGGACGAATCGGAGAAAGCGGCCCGATGCGATGGTGGAGGGTTGTTTTGGCATTTCCCCATGATGACGAGATCGAGGAAAACGTGTCGCGGGCGGGGTTCCACCCGGCCGACTCGGAATCCCAGTGCGGATCTGTTCTAATCGCGTCGATGTCGATGCTCATCGTCGCTGAATCTGGATGGACCATGCCCGACACGCTCCGCGCGTTCCTCGGCGTGCTGGTCCTGTGCCTGATCGCTTGGGCGTGCTCTTCGAATCGCCGCATGATCCCCTGGCGGGTCGTGCTCGGAGGGATCGGGCTTCAAGTCGTGCTGGGTGGACTGATTCTTGGTGTGCCCTTCACCGCCTCGGTCTTCGAGTGGATTGCTCGCCAGGTCTCGACCGCGATCGGCATGGCGAATGAAGGGTCGGCATTCCTGTTCGGCCCCCTGGCCGCGGTCGACGGTCCGGCAGGCTTTGTCTTTGCGTTCCGTGTGCTGCCGGTGATCGTCTACTTCGCCGCGGTGATGGCGGCGCTCTATCACCTCGGTGTGATGCAGCGGGTCGTCGCATCGATGGCGTGGGTGATGCGGCGAACTCTAAAAGTCTCGGGGGCGGAGTCACTGACCGTCGCGGCCAACGTACTGGTTGGGCAGACCGAAGCACCGCTCTGCATCAAGCCATTCCTGCCGAAGATGACGCGTTCGCAGTTGATGGTGGTCATGACCGGTGGTTTCGCGACGATCGCGGGCAGCGTGCTGGCGGGATACGTTGATTTTCTGGGTGGCGCCGACGAAGAGGCCCGGATTCGATTCACCAAGCACCTCATCACTGCCTCGTTGATGTCCGCACCCGCAGCCTTTGTGATGGCGAAGTTGATGCTGCCGGAATCCGAGGAAGAGCCGCCCGAGACGCTGAACGCCCAGCCCACGGAGGAGCGAGTCGCGTCGAACGTGCTCGACGCTGTGGTGGTGGGGGCGACGGACGGATTGAAACTTGCCTTGAATGTCGGCGCGATGCTGGTCGCGTTCATCGCGATTCTCGCGCTGCTCGACTGGCCGATCGGTGCCTTGTCGGAGACCGAGTGGATCGCCGGTTGGCGAGAGACCAATGGATACGGCATCTGGAGTGTGCAGGGTGGACTGGGCCTGCTCTTCCAGCCGATCGCCTGGTGCATCGGCGCGCCGAGCGCGGACATTTCGCAGATCGGCCGGCTTCTTGGAACCTCCATGGTCGCGACGGAGTTTGTCGCGTACGCCGACCTCCGCACGATGATGGCCGAAGGCACGATTTCGCCCCGTGGCGTCATTGTCGTGACCTATGCCCTCTGCGGATTCGCGAACATTCCCTCGATGGCGATTCAGATCGGCGGGCTCGGCGCCATCGCACCGACGCGACGAGCCGACTTCTCGTCGCTGGCACCACGGGCGATGCTCGCGGGGGCGCTGGCGTGTTGGAGCACCGCGGCGATCGCGTCGGCGATCGTCGGAACCGATTGAATTCTCTTGGACTCCAGCGTCAGGAATCGAGCCAGGCGTTCGCGTCTGTGAGTTGCTCGGGTCCGAACGACTTCAATTCGGCTTTGGTGAACGGACTGCTGAACCGGACCATCATGTCCTGCCACTTCTTCAAGTCGCCCACGATTGCGATCCGCTCGAAGTCGCTCCAGTGCGTGATGTCGAGCTTGAGGTATTGCCCCGCCGCGCCCGCGGTCCAACCGTCGAAGGCGTCCGTGCTCCTTCACTTCCCGATCGATCACCGGCACCAGTTGGTGATAATCCTCTGCGGTGAGGCGGCCGGAGAGCTGGAGGTGAAGGTGGGGTTCCGAGGCATCAGTGTGGAAACCGGCGGTCATGGCGGGGGGTTCCTTTCTGAAGATTTTTGCGATCGATCTTCGCGGTGGTTTTGGGAGGGTGAGTGGCTCGGCCGCGGCGACGCGGAGGCGTCTAAGGTGCCGCGAATCCGAATCGGTCGGTGGTCGATCTGATCGTGGCTGCGATGTTCGGGGAAGGTACCGCAGCGTGGAGTTCTCGGTCTGGGGCCGCACTCCACTTCATGGGTTCTCCGACGGCCGCGACGAAAACGGTAGCATCCTCAACGTGGCCTTCCTCATCGAATTCCTCCTGGTGCTCATCGGTGGCTCGATCGGTGCGATGCTCCGAGTGCTGTTGACGGTGAGTGCCGCCCTCTACTTCAAAGTTCCGTTCTGGACTGGCATCATGGTGGTCAACATCGTGGGCTGCTTGCTCATCGGTACCGCGGCCGCAGTCCTGACCGCCTCGAATGCCGAGGATCTCTGGTTGGTTCGCACGATGCAGTCGATGCTCGACGGATCGACCGGCGGTCTTCACGGTGTCGAACTTCTTCTGCTGACCGGGGTCCTTGGTGGATTCACCACGTTCTCTACGGCGATGCTCGACACCTGGGTGCTGTGGCGATCGGGTCATTCCACCAAGGCGATGATCTCGCTCTTCGGCACGCCCATCGCCGCGATTCTGGCGTTGTCGTTGGGCCTGTGGATCGGCGGTGGCGGGTGAAAGAGTCTCCGATGAACCAGACACCGGGCGGGCCGGAAGTCGTTCCGGAAGGACCGCGCGATGATCAGATCATCCGAAGACTTCCGCTCCTCAAGGTCTTGCCGCTCGTGGCGATCGGGGGCGGCATTGGGGCCGTGGCTCGCTGGGGCGTGCAGGAGGCGTCCGTGCATCTGGGCGGTGCGCTGACAGTGTCACTGCTGATTGTGAACCTGCTCGGTTCGTTCATGCTCGGAATCGTCTTTGCTCGGCTCGACACGAGATTCCCGAGTCTTCTCGACATCGATCTCCCCCCGGGGTTCGAACCAGGCCGGCGTCCGATGCACCCCGTGCTGACCGCCGCGGTCATCGGAGGCGGGCTCGGCGCGTTCACCACTTACTCGACGCTGTGCCTCGAAGTCATCCGCTTGTGGCAGGCGGGCGAGATTGTGTCGGCGGTGATTTTGATGGGGCTCTCACTCCTCTTGGGTCCGATCGCGGTCGCAATCGGGGTTCGAGTCGGACACCGATCCCATCCGGCCGTTCGGGGGCAACGACCAGCTCCAGCATGACGCGGCGGCGACCAATTCAATCGACGAACTGCCATGACGCGGCGCCGATCTGCGCCGCGAGGCGGTTTGTGGCGGTTTCAAGCATCTTCTGGTGCAGGCGAGTGTCGCAGCCCGGTT
>CALFOM010000218.1 GCA_937919685.1 uncultured Phycisphaera sp. | reverse complement strand
GACGGTGGCGTTCCATCAAGCAAGAGACGAAGACAGGTTTCGAGATTCGATGCCTCGAAACGAAAGCCGCGATCATTCAAGGTTGATGGAATTGCCTCGACGCCTTGAAGGAGCAACGGCCCCGCCATCCGACCCAGGAGAATTTTCGCGGCGAAGGCGGGCATCGGTGCGAATGCGGGTCGATGCAAGACGGCGCCCAGGGTCTTCGCGAACGTCCGTTGCGACACTGGCTCGGGCGCCGTCGCATTCAGACCACCTTCGAATTGATCATCGACCATCACCCGGTGCAACACGCCGATCAGATCGTCCATGCCGATCCAACTCATCCCCTGACGCCCGGATCCGATCGGGCCCCCGGCACCCAACTTGAAGGGGAGCAACATCTTGCCCAACGCACCACCCTTGGGGGTGAGCACGATGCCGATCCGTGGATGAACGACCCGAATGCCGGCGGCCCGCGCCGGATCCGCCGCGCGCTCCCAAGCCGTCGAGACGTCCGCGAGAAACCCCTCGCCGGCGGGCGACGCGTCATCAACCTGCTCGGTGCGATCCCCGTAATAGCCCACCGCACTGGCGGAAACGAACACCGAAGGCGGCGACGAACACGCTGCCATGGCTTCGGCGATCACCCGCGTACCGATGGTCCGTGATTCGCGAATCAGTTTCATTCGTTGGTCGGACCAACGTCGATCCGCGATGCCTGCGCCGGCCAGATGCACGACCGCGTCGGCGCCCTCGAACACCGCCGAGTCGATTTCTCCCGAGTCGGGATTCCAGCGATACTCGCCGCGAGTCGCATCCGGTGTCCGACGGACCAATCGTCGAACCACATGACCGCCGGTTTCCAAAAACGCCGTCAACTGCGTGCCGACCAAACCGCTGGCGCCGGAAATCACCACGGTGAGCGATCGGCCCGGGCCTTCTTCGGCATGCCGCCGCAGATCACTCGCGGTCCGAAAATGTCGGTATCGGAAAAGCCGCTCCAGATCCTTCCGAATGTAACCCGCCCCCAAAGCGCCCAGTGGTCCGAAGGGAATGCGATATTCAATGGCGTCGCGAAGACAACTTGAACCGGCGTCGGCGCTTTCGAGAAAGGAATGTTGATGCCGCCATGCGGCGAACGGGCCCGTGACCTGCGCATCCACGAATCGTTCACCGGGAATCGCCTCTTCGATCCGGGCGTGCCATCGTTTCCGAATCCCGGGGGCGAGTGGCACGGAGAGCACCGTTTCCGCGCCCGCTCGAAGTGGACCAGAGTCTTCGATCACCCGAACATCCTGCCACGGCGGCAGAAGGCGATCGAGGGCACCGCAACGGAAGTGCCAGTCGGCGAGCGCCGAATGGGGAACCGGCATCTCGCTCTGATGCGTGAAGGTTCGGCTGCCACCGGCGCTGGCATGGATCGGAAAATCGGACATCTTGGTTCTGTCTTCCAGTTGAATGCGGGTGTAGGCGGTTGCCATCAGATGCACTGATACCGGTTCGCCACCGGCCGGTGATTGGACGCAGTGTCTCAGGAAACGTCATCTCGAGGCTTCGGCCGGCCCCAGATCGCCCTCGAGGACCTACCATTCACGGATGCCTGCCACGTCTTCCGAAAATCTGATCCGCACGCTGTTGACGGGTCGCCGCCAGAAGCTCGATGCCGCCCTTGACGCCCTGGAGGCTGAGACCGACGGTGCCGTCAAGGTCCTGAAGGCGGTCCGAGACACCATTGCTTCCGGCGGGACCATCTACACCTGCGGCAACGGTGGCTCCGCGGCCGAAGCGTTGCACTTTGCCGAAGAACTCGTCGGGCGGTTTCGGGCCGATCGTGCCCCGATCCGAAGCGCCTGCCTCAACGCAGACCCGACCGCCATCACCTGCATCGCCAATGATTACGGCTTCGAGTCGATTTTCAGTCGACAGTGCGAGGCGATGCTCACGGACCAGGATGCACTGGTGGTCTTCTCGACCTCCGGGCGAAGCCCCAATATCCTCGCCGCCCTTGAGGTCGCCAACCGCAAGGGGGCCACGACCATCGGCTTCCTCGGTGGAGACGGCGGCAAGGCGAAGTCCGGATGTCGCGCCGCCGTGGTGATCCCAGGCGATGACTCCGCCACGATTCAGGAAGTCCATCAATTCTTGATGCACGCCTGCTGCGAGATGCTTGAACCGGAACATGAAGCCTGATGCCCAGTCCCCAAATGACCGACAACCTTCCGTCCCACCGAGGCTCGCTGATTGGCACCCTGCTCGTCCGCCTGGTCGTCCCACTCTGGCTGCTGGCTGGCGCGAGCGTCAAGCTCTACACCCTCAATCCCAAGCTGCTTCCCGAACCGGTGCTGCTGGTGGTGCGCGACTCGGCCCGGCTCTTTGGAATTGAGAACCTCAACTGGTGGCTCGGAACATCGCTCCGCACGATGATCGCCGTGGAAATCATGCTCGCGCTGATCATGATCTCCGCCCCGCGGCTCGCCCGATTTGCCGCGTCCTTCATCCTGACAATCTTTCTCGCGGTACTGGTCGCCACCATGGCAATGGACGCCCAGCGAGACGGCATCAGCGCGATCTGGAACGGGAGTTGCGGATGCTTCGGCTCCGTCAGCCCCCCGCCGCTCGGCATGTTCGCGATCGACGCCATTCTGCTCTTGGGCGTGATCTTCTTTCGACCGATCCGCGAGGCGAATCCTCCGGGCCGATTCTTGTCGGTTCTTGCCGCGGTTGCCATCGGATTCGGTCTCGCCTTCAGTATGCCCGCCGCGAAGATCACCCTCATCCCCATCGCGCCCACGGAGACAACGCCCGATCCCGCGCCGCAGACCATGGACGGCTGGGGAACCATGCCGACGACCCTCGAGTCTTTCTACGTCGCTGATTTCGAAAGCTGGGTGGGCACCCCACTCGCTTCGCACCCGCTCGCAAGGCTGATCTCCAGGCCGCTTCCCGACTGGATCGATACCGATCGATTTCACGTGATCTTCTACCGAGGCGACTGCGAGCACTGCCACACGCTGCTCGAAGATTTCTTCTTTGGCAGCCTCGATACCAAGGCCATCGCGGTCGCCATTCCCGACATTGATCCGGCGAATGCGATGCCGATGCCGTGCGAGGAATGCTCGCTGCATACGCTTCCCGAAGGACCTCAGTACGTCATTGCCACGCCGGTCTTGCTGACGGTTGAACGCGGCACGGTCCTTGCCGTCTGCGAGAACTCGGAAGACCAGGCGCTGGTCGTCGCCACCCTCGCCGCCCCGCTTCCCCCGGCCGATGAGTCATGATCAAGCCATGATCAAGCCATGAACAAGCCATGATTAAGCGTTGCGACGCCCACGAATCCAACCAGAAGAATCACCTCCCTATAGACCAACTCGACCGATTCGAAGGTTTCGCACTCGATACCAACCCCGCCGATGGATACCAACCCCCGATGAACACGCACGCCCGATCTCTCGTCCTCCTCATGATCTCGACCACCTTCGGACTCATCCTCGGATGCGATCCCGTCGTGGACGATGGCGGCGGCCAAAAAGAGACCGGCCCTGCCACGATCGCCACGACGGGTGATCCCTGGGGCGAGATGCCGACGCAGGTGAACCCCTTCTACTTCACGGACTTCGACCAATGGGTCGGCAAGCCCCTCGCGGATCAAGAACTCGCCAGGCTGATCAACCGCCCGATTCCCGACGCTTTGAAGACCGGCCGAGGGTTCGTGATGCTCTACCGGTCGGACTGCGAACACTGCCACCACCTGCTCGAACAGTGGTTCACCGAATCGGTCCCCGCCCCGACCGTGGCCGTCCTCGTCGACGACACCGACCCGGCGAACGCGATGCCATTCCCAAGTACGCTCGTGGAACGAAAGGCACTTCCGCGCGGCCCCGACTACGTCATCTCGACCCCGGCTCTTTTTGCCGTGAAAGACGGGGTGATCACTGGTTTCGCGAGCGATCCAGATGATGCCGCCTCGGTGGATGCATGCATCGCCTCCAACGCAGAGTGAATACCGCCCCCCCCGAAATCGCCGCTGGACCAAGGCGACCGACCACCCCCGGATCTTGCCCGAATGACCAATGCCGCCCGCATCTCGCTCGCCATTTTCCTCGTGGCCGCAGCCTTCACCATGGCGATCGCCGGTGACGCCGCGATACCCGCCTGGATCATCGGACTCTCTATAAAATCCGGATTCGTTCCCGACTTCGGCGCGCGGATCACGATCGGGATGGCCGCCGCCTTCGCGGGCATTCTGCTGGCCCTTGGCCGCCGAGGCCGGGTGCCTGCCATTCTGGTGGCCGGACTGGTTCTCTTCTCGGGCGTCGCCGATCTCTCCGCGTCGATCTCCCTCGAAGAAGGATCGGCTCGCTTCGTGCGGCCCGCGGTGCAGATTCTGATTGGCCTTGTCGCCCTGACGACCCTCCTCCGCGCCCAACCCGATCCTCGGCGCCTGCGTCATCCGCTCATGGCTGGATTCGGCGTGATCGTCGCGCTGCTCATCGGTTCCGCCATCGCCGCCAACGTCGAAGTGACCGTGGATCCCTTCCCGACCGCCAGCGGTCGTGGCACGGATGGTCGCTACCTGGTGCACGACCTCACCGCGTCATTGTGGGAGAGTTGGGTTGGACTTCCCATCGAGGAGACGGAGATCCTCGAGTATCTGCCGCAACTGCGCGCCCTGGTGCTCGACCAACCCACGCTCGTCGCGTTCTATCGTCCGAACTGCGGATCGTGCCACGACCTCTTTGATGGCTTCTTCAGCGAGCGTCTTCCGGTCCGAGTGGTCGCGGTCCAAGTCCCTCCGGCCGACGGCGTAGAACTCACCGAGAGCGACCTCCCCGACGACGTCTACTGTGCCGACTGCGTGAAATTAGCACTCCCCGAGGGCCCGGTGTGGCTCGTGGAATCCCCGCTGCTCGTGGAATTCGTCGACGGAAAAGTAGCCTGCGTCTCGACGGAGGACTTCCAACGATGTGTCGACGACGCATCGACGAAAGCCGTCGCTCAATTCGCAGAAGAGGAAAGCCGGATCATCAAATCAGAGTGACCCGAGTGACCTGTCTCCCGTATTAGGAATGACTGGCGGCCTCATGGATTTTACGCGCCGCCTCGTCCGCTTCCCGGAGGAGCAACCCCGTCTGGTCGTCATTCAGAGCCGTCTTTCCGAAGCCATCGACCGCACCGACCCCTCGTGCCGAATCCTGCGCATCGGCGAGATTCGAAATCAACATTCCGACCGCCGGGGAAGACGAGTGATGTTCGAGAAGTCGGATTCCATCCGCGTGCGGAAACCGGCCATCCAGCAACCGGTTCACCAGCATCACCACCGGCCCGATCGTGGTCGTGAGCTGGTTATTCAAGGACGTCTCGTCGTTGACGGGCCGAAGCACCGCATCAGGCAGGATCCGACCGAGCGTGGTGCGAAGCATCCAGGTATCGGCCGTGCAATGACCGACGAGGAGTACGGTGGTCGGGACAATTTGATCGCGTGGGGGCGTGGGATCAGTCATGGTCATTCCTTGGAACCTTGAGGCCTCTGGAATCCGGTGAACCGCCGGGGCCTGGGACGATGCCCCTGTCTGCGGCAGACATGCGAGAGACGTGTGAAAGGATAGGTTCAAAATAAAAACGAAGATCACGATTCAAGCGACGCTTCACGATTTCGCCACGATTCCCCGGACATTTGACTCGGTCTTCAAGTCGACGGCCTCCTTGCCGACGCACAACTCCGTGCCCGCCGTGAGCCGGAGTCGACGCGGCGACGGATCGAGATCGACGATCATGCGGGCCGCAGTTCGCCATTGACTCCGAACGACCTCTGCGACCATCGGATCGATTCGGCCCACGGCGCCTCGGAGCAGGGTCATCACCATCGGTTCATCGAAGAATCTGAAGACCGCACGCTCCCATGGCGGCGGCATCAATCCGCCGATCTCCGCGAGGTCGTTGGATTCGGCCGCCAACGCTGCGATCCGCCCGGCCGCCCCGGGGTGAATGGACTCCAAGCGCGGAAGAACCTCGTGACGAACCATTTCACGAGCCCGATCACGGCGGTCATTGGTGGGATCGTGCCGGATCTCGATTCCGGTCTCGGTGACTAGGGCCGCGATTGCGGTTCGGCGACTCGTCAGGAACGGCCGGATCACCTGACAGACTTCGTTGAGCATCCGCTGCTCGGGAATTCCTGAGAGCCCGTCGAGGCCGGATCCCCGGGCGAGCCTAAGAAGCACCGTCTCCGCCTGATCATCACCATGGTGACCGGCGAGCACGGTGGTCGCGCCGGCGGCTTCGGCCATCGACGCGAGCGCCTTCCAGCGTTCGTCCCGCGCGTCTGCGGAAGAAGGCGGCGAGCTGGCACCGTTGACCGCAGACCAGTCGATCCGAGTTTGCATGCAAGGCAGGTCGAGAAGACTCGCCAGTTTCGCCACCGCCGCAGCGTCGGCCGCGGATTCCTTTCGAAGTGCATGATCGATGTGCGCGACGATCGGGCGAATCCGAACGGGTTCGCGTCGTCGCGAGATCGCTGCGGCGACCGCAAGCAAAGCGGTCGAGTCGATCCCACCACTGACGGCCACCAGTACCGGGTGGGCATCCCGAATTCCGTGATGCTCAAGCCTTCGATCAAGCAGATCCGCCAGAGGCGATCGAGAGGCCGCCAGTTCGATCCTCGACCGATCGGACGCGTCCACCGGCCGGCCGGTCACCGCTCCTCTACTCCGTGGCCACCCTGCTCACGTTGCACGGGCTGAACCCGCGAATCGACGGAATCCGGAATCATGGTGATTCTGACCGACGCCCGCACGGCATCGTTGGACTGAAGCGACGTCGACCATTCGACGCGATCAAGGCGAGCAAGAAAACGCGAGAGTTCCTGGAGAACTGAAGCGTCTTCCGAGGCATCCTGATCGGCGCTGCGGGCGCGAAGCGCCGCTAGATCGGCAAACTGGAGCCCCAGCCTTGCCGGACTCGCGACCCCACGCATGCAGACCGGATCCTCAAGCCCTTCCGCCTTCGATCCTTGAATTGCATCGCCGACTCGCCGGACGATCCCGGGGGAAGTTCCGACCAGTACCCACGCGCCATTCATCGACGACGATTCCAACTCACAATCGCCATCGACTTCGATGCGGCGGATCGTCCAATTCAGACTTGCTGCCAGAGATGCCGGGTGCCCACCCATCAAGGATGTGAACTCCGGGCCGAACTCAAGATGGCGGATGCCATCTCGAGCGATCTCGATGCCCTTCGGCGGCGCCGCGGACATCGACTGATTCGAAACCCCCTCCGGTGGTGAAGAGAATCGAGCCTGAACCGCCAGTCCGGCGTTCGCCAACCATTCATGAATCGCCTGTTCACAGACGATCACGGAGACCGCCGTCGAACCGGCGACATCGCGGCAGGGAATCGCAACGCAGACCGCGGGCACGTCGACCAGGCCGACCCGAGGGATCCTGATCGTCTCACCATCAAGCACGAGCAAGCGGCGGCTGGCCAGCGATTGGCGGACTTCCGCGGCGGGAATCAACGCCGGCAGGTCGGCGGACATCTGAATCAGTGCCGGATCGAGAACTCCGACGCCCGACTCGAGCACGGCCAGTGCGACCCGGCCTTGCAGCGACGGGATCAAGCGCGCGGCGAAATTGCCCCGAGGTCGGATTGGAAGCGGGCTCGACACGTATCGTCCCGCGATCTCGAGAGTCGCTTCGCCTGGCCCGCACGGAATAAGACTGACCAGGGTTTCTCCGCCGGTCGGTGCCTCGTGTCGAAGCAGCACTTCGATCGGCGCCGAAGGCAACTCATCGGTCTTGAATTCGTTCCGTTCGGAACCGAAGTCGTCGACCCGCGCCCGTTCCATCGCGTGATCCAGCCATGATGATCCCGTCGGTGCAAGCACCAGCCAGGGACCGGCGATCACAAGATCGATCGACCGCTCAACGAATCGAAACCGACCGCGCCCAAGCGCCCGCGGGCCGAGATGCTGCAATCGCCGCTCGAGCGAGACCGGATCATTCCAACGAACCGCGTGCAGCCAGTTCCCACCCATTGAATCAACGGCGTGGATGCATTCGACGTCGTGATCGACGAGTTGGCTCGTGATCCCAGTGGCGGAATTCCAATTTCGACTCATGTCGACGGCACTGATTCCGATCGCATCTAAGATCACTTCGGACCAGCGATCCCGGTCTTCGGTTCCCGCGCGGATCCGAAGGACCGCAACGGCATCCGTCGGCGCGAGCCCCGCGGCGGCGTACGCATCTCCTGCCGCGACGCTGCGGACCTCCCCGGAGACGCTGATCGTCCCGAATGCAAAGACCACGAAGAGTGCACGTAAGTCCGGCCGGAGCATTCCGGGGTGACGGCGATTCCACCCGACGGAGCGGATGGAACCGATCGACCGGAGGACGGACATCGCGGATTGAAGAAGAGGAGTGATCACGAGTGACTTCGAAAAAGGCCTGCTGCTCCCGCCCTCGATTCGGTCGAAGGCGGGCGGATTGATGAGCGAACGCTTTTCGGAATCCCGATCAGGTCGAATGACCGGGGCCGGCAGCGACTGCCGAGTCATACCGGTCAGCCTCACCGGAAGTTGCCGATCCGTCGGAATTCTCGAGCGGATCGTTCGTCGAATTCGGGAGGTCTGCGGGATCTATCGAGAGTCTTCGGAAGGCATCCTGGACCCCTTGCGTACCCATCACCGGCGATGAAATCGACTCTGGCTTCGGCGCCCGGATCATCCAGCTCAATCCTGCCGCGATCACGACGGCTGCGGTCAGACACCCCACGGCCAACAAGCCGCGTCGTGCGTCGCGATCAAGCCATCGCCGTCGATCCCGTGGTTCAACGCCGTCCAGTCGTTCCATCACGGCCTTGGCGAACGAATCCGATGCTTTCGATCGGTCGGTCATTCGCGGACTCCTTCGAACTGCTCGATTCCGAGGATCGCCGATTCGTCGCCGAACCGACCGTCCTCGATCAATGCGGCCCCCATCCGCCGTCTCGCCCGGAATAGGTGACTCTTCACCGTCCCAAGGGGAAGATCCAGCCGATGCGCGATCTCTTGAATCGCGAGTTGCCGCCCGTGAAAGAGCTCCACGATCTCGCGCTGCCGGGGGTTGAGCGATGCGAGGGCATGGGCCACCGCCTGCGATGCTCGTCCACGCCGCTCGTCCATCTCCGCAATAGCTTGAGGACCATCGCCTCGGCCGGCACGACCGTCGACGGTATCGGTGTCCGGCACCGGCCGGAACTTCTGGATGTGATTGATCCAGAGACGCCGAGCGATGGTAAAGAGCCAGGTGCTGAATCGAAAACGTTCGTCGAATCGATCTAGATTTCGCAGGACCCGGACGAACGCCTCTTGGGCGATGTCTTCGGCCACGTCCTCACGCCGAGTCAGACGGAGCAGGAAGTGATGAAGCGAAGGCCGATGACCGTCGATCAACGCCTCAAGCGCTTCAGCGTCTCCACGCTTCGCACGTTGAATCAAACTGAGTTCGAAGTTCCGCTCCATGACCGCAGAGTATAGCCGCAATCGGCGTCAATTCTCCAAAAACGCCCCTCCGAGCGGCGGCATCGACGGTGTGAAACACCGATGGAAGAAAAACCTCCCGAGTTCCGACGGGCGTTCGGCACGCACATCGAACCACGGGAGGTCTCCAATGATCCTCTGATCATGCATCAACTGCCTTTACGCCGCCTTGGGAAGTCGCCTGCCTCGTCCGACGGTTCGTTGTTCCGGAATCGATCGACGATCCGGGTCATCGATGATCGCTCGGCGAAGATCGCCGGCGTCGTCGGCCCAGAGATCCGCACCAATCTCCTCGGCGAGACCGGGAACGCGACGGAACACGCCGCCACCCACGGCGATCTGCAGATCGGGGCAGGCCCCGACGTTACGAATCGTGTCAATGATCTCTCGAATTCCTGGCGCATCACTCGGGCACGACGCGTACAGAAGGAGGACATCGGGCGACCACTGCCCGACATCGGCCAAGATCTCGTCGCTCGGAACACCGCCTCCGGCGAAACGAACCTCATGTCCATCGATCTCCAACTCCGCGGTCATGATCTCGGCATCGAGTTGCTCTGCCGCCCCCTCGCCGCAGAACAACAAAATCCGTCGGCGGTGCCCGAACTTGATCTTCGGCGCATCGGCCATTCGCTCGATCACGCGTCCCGCGGCAAGCCGCAACGAGCCCATCACCATCGAGATGGCGGACGTGGTGACGCGATCCTCCCGTCGGCACTGTTCGATCCGTGCCAGGGCTGGCGAAACGACCTCGGAGAGGAATTCCTCAGGCTTGATGTTTCCTCGATCGAGACATTCGTCAACGAAGTGCCGGAGCACTGTTCGCGTTCCTTGAAGGGCGAGTTCTAGAAGACGTTCGACATCTTTGTCATACGACATGGTGTGTACTCCACATTCAGTGAGGGCGGTCGGATCCTCCGACGATGCACCGGGGTTGTGAGCGACGAACTTTTCCGTCGAGGGGGGCACCTGAAGAACTCATGGCGCGACCGCTTCGTTTCGCAACGATTGCCATTGGGGGCGTTCGCCCCAAACCGATCCCCCGCAGAATCGATACAGAACCTACTTGAGCATCCGGACTCTCAGGATTCCCGGACGCCGAGCGAGGCCACGCAGACGCCGAAGGTCAGTGGAACCTGCCGCTTGACGACGAATCCCGCCCCACGCATCAACGCCGCGAGTTGCTCTGGATCAAGGAAGGTCTCGATCGAGCGCGGAAGATACCGATAGGCCCCGGATCCGTCACGCGCGACCATCGAAGCCGTCCAAGGCATGACCCGCATGGTGTAGAACCGGTTTCCCCATCGAATGAAAGGATTCCGAGGTTCCGCGAATTCGAGGATCACCAGTCGGCCGCCCGGCCGCAGGACGCGGGCGAATTCCCGGATCGCGATTGCAGGGTCCGTGACGTTGCGGATGCCGAAGGCGATCGTCACCACGTCAAACCGTTGATCCTCGTATTCGAGATTCATGGCATCGGCATGCTCGTAGACCGGCCGGGCTCCTTCCGGCAGACGCGCCGCTTTGCGACGAGCCTGATCGAGCATCTCCGGCGTAAAATCGCCTCCGATCACTTCCGCGGCACCGGTCCTGAGAAAAGCCTCGGTCAGATCGCCTGTTCCACACGCCATGTCGAGCACGGCATCACCGTCCCGCACGCCTGCCAAGGCCACGGTCCGTTTCCGCCACGATTGATCCAGCCCGAAGGAATGGAGGCGGTTGTTGAGGTCGTACGATCCGGCGATCGAGGCAAACATCGACCGGACCTTCCCGGCCTTCTCGGTCGACTGATGCGGATTTTCGGCCAGTTCCGTGGGATTCCAGGCGACATCATCCCGGCTCTGAGGGTTTGAGGACATATCGGGCATGCCCGAAGTATAGGCCCGACCACCATTTCGCCGATGAATTGGTCAGGAACGGGGTTTCGTGGCTCCAATTTGATTGATCAACCGCAGAAGATTCGATTGAATAGAGGCTGGCCGAGTATCATGTCCCATATGTCCCATGGTGGACCAGCCGGTTCAGACGACCCGATCGTCTTGTTTTCTGTCTTCTCATCGGGAACGAGCAACCAACTATGGTGATTGACGCACAGACCAGAATCTGGCCCTCGGTCGACCGACTGGGGCGAGAGACCTCTGAGATCCTTCGAAGAGCTCGAGCCGATCGCTGGATCAAAGAATCCGCGGAGCCTGAACAACTTCAGGCAAATCTCGATTGCGTCGACGCCGCCCTGGTCTTCGCCTATCGAGCAGACCGGCAGGACGCCTGCATTCCGAATGAGTGGGTCGCCGAGATCGTCTCAAAGAGCCGAGGCCTTTTGATGGGCGTCGCCGGCATCGACCCCCTTGCCCCCGATGTCTTCGGCGAACTTGACCGCGCGGTCGAAATGGGATTCGTCGGCATCACGGTCTGTCCTTCCGATCAAGGGTTCCACCCGACGCACTCGACGGCCATGCGACTCTGGGAACGCTGCGAGGAGCTCGCACTTCCCGTCTTTGTCTCCCGTCCCGGCCCGGTCGGACCCGGCGCCATTCTGGAGTTCGATCGTCCGTTGGCCTGGGACGAGGTCGCCAGATCACTTCCAAACCTCTCCGTCGTCCTCAGTGGCATCGGCGCGCCGTGGGTGGAGGAGACGCTCGTCCTGCTTCAGAAGCACCGACGAATCTTCGCCGACACTGCCGGCCTCGTCCATCGCCCTTGGCAACTCTTTCAGGCGCTGCTTGGCGCCGCGAGCATGGACATCATCGACAAACTTCTCTTCGCCAGTGGCTGGCCGACCGAAACCCCGGCCAAGGCGATCGAAACGATCTACTCGATCAATGCCTTCAGTCAGGGGACGCAACTCCCCGGCATTCCTCGCAATCAGTTGAGATCGATCGTCGAACGCGATGTGGCCACCACCCTCGGCATCCCAATCGCCGGTGGACGAGGCTCCTCGCCAAAGATCATCCCCGCCACGACGAGCCGAACTGGAGCCACCGGTGAACCGACCGGTGCCTGAACCGTCTGCCCGACGAACTTCGACATGGACGACGACCACCGCCATCTTGGCGGCGATCGTGGTTTCCGCCTGCGCGCCGACTTCGCCGTCCGGCCTCGTGACCGTGACCTCACGCACCGCCAATCCCGTGCAACTGACTGCCTCCTTCAGCTACGGCGCCTACACGGTCGATCCCGCGAAAGTCTCGATCATTCTCAGTACGGTGCCGCTGGAGACCCTGGCTTCGGGCGACTTCGAGGAAGCACAGATCGCCCATGTACAAATGCTCTGGACGCCACGAGCGGGCCGGACGCCGGTCAGCACCGACGCTACCAATCTCAGTATCCGATACGTGGTGTTAGTCGACGGCGAGGTCGGCCTGTACGGCGGCGGTGGCTTCGGCTGGCCAAAGGGAACGCCTGGCAAGACTGGCTTCGGTCTCAACATTGCCGGATCAAACCTCGCCCTGCTTGATTCGACCGATGGATTCCGAGACTTGCTCACCCCCGCTCGACTCTTGGGCTCGATCGGCGCTCCCCTGGATGAAACGGTCGCCATCAGGATGCGAGATACCGTGAGCCAGATCGTGACCGACCGGCTCGGCAGGTCACAGTGGGTCGACGCCGGCATCAAAGACGGGCAAGTGCTGTCGTCGGCCGCAACCGACCGCTGACGCCTTCCATTCCAGATCACCGACGTGTTCGGCGTCGAACTCCACGGCTCGCGAGGATCACTTCACGAGGCCCTCGAGGACGAGCATCGCGAGCGGAGCCATCGCTCGGGCCGCATCGCTCGACGGCTCGGGAAGAGTCACGGGAGTCACCACCGCGAATTCGTCGTGTTCCCACCCCGGCGAGACGGTCGGCGTGGACACCAGGGTGCAGCGATAGACCACCTCCCAAGTTCCGACCACGTCATCGCACAGGATGGCGATCGCAACCGGCTCGCTGGTGGCCACCACGCCGCACTCCTCGTGGAGTTCTCGCTTGAAGACCAGATCCGGCCGAACCGAACCGTCCTCCTCGGGCGGTACGCCACCGCCGGGAAGGTATTCCCACATGCTTGGATAAGATCCGCTCGCGTCACTGCGACGCCCCGCGAGGAGGCCGAGTTCGCCCCCTTCGGCCACCACGCACAACCCTTTGAGACCGAGTGGACGAATGCCGGTGTCGATTCCCATCGCCCGCACCGCGTGGAACCGGTAGCTCGATGGCGCGAGATGCACGATTGCCCCACCATGTCCGTTGCGAACCACGCCGAGTACGTGCAGGACCTCGCCATCGTGGTATCGAGGGTTCCGCCCGCACAGCGCGGCCCATGCCTCATCCACGCACTCGAGATCAACGGACTCGGGAATCCACGGCTCAGGGACGACGTTGAAGACCGGCGGTCGACGGAGCCGGATCAGACGGCCTGGTTCCGTGGTCACGAGATCACGCCGCCGACTTTTCGGTCGATCCCTCGTCGCCTTCCTCTTCCTGGAGGTAGGTCTTGGGTCGGTACAACCAGCCGACTGGCACGAAGAGGACCGCCGTGCCCAGCATCACGTAGGTGAAGAACCAGAAGTAGCTGGCGCCGGAGAGTAGGTTGGCACCCCCGATGTCCCATCGGATCGACCGAGCAAAGTCCGGAGCCTCGTTGATGGTTGGCCCCGAGTCGGAGCCATCGCCCGGCGACGCTGGCTGGAGATCCGTGCCGTCTTCGGCGGCGATCTCTTGCTTGCGTCGTTCCAACCAAGTGGTCTCCGGACGCGCAAATCCGAGAAAATCCTCAGAACCTGCATTGGCGATCGCCTCGTGCTGCTGCGACGGTGTCTTGGATGAAACGGTCACTTCGGCTCGAATGTCGTATTCACTCTGCCAGACCTTGTCCGGCCCATCGCTGGTGACAAAGAAACTGATTCTGGTCTTGATCTGGTACCGGATCTGCTGTCCCCAGGGATCGGTGATCCCCGCGAGGATCTCGGTGCCCTTGGCGGTACTTGGGAGCTCCTTCTGGTCTTCCCAGAACTCCCCGATGCGATCGATCGCCTTGTTGATGGCGTCGGCTTCCTGGTTCACGAATCCGGCCATGGTCCCGTCTGGTTCGAACCCCATTTGGATATCGTCATCATTGCCCAGTACGGCATCGATACCCGCATGCCTGAGCGCAAATCCCTCGCCTGGCATCGTTTCGAAGCCAAGTCCCTGAGCCTTCGCAAGGGCTGCCGGTGCAACGACGGTCCCATCATCGGAGGACTCAAACAATCCGACCTGCACGGCCACGTTCTTGGCCGGAGTGGCATTTGAGTCGACCAAGATCAGGTGATTCACGCCGGCAGTGAAGAGACTGCCGAGTGACACACTGATCAGGAAGAGCGCCATGATCACGGACTTCATGGTTCGCGGCGCCTGCGTGTAGGAGAACTCAAGGCAGGTGATTGAGACCATGACCTCGGACGCCGTGAGTATCGCGTACGCCGCGATCTGCCAGCCAATGCTCGGACGCTGACCGGCGTCGATCAGTCCCTGGACCCATGCCACCATCGCGAACCCGACCACCATGATGAAGAGCCCAATCGAGATCTTCCGGATCGGCGTGAGCTTGAACACCATATTGACCAACGGATACACCACGAACGCAAAGAGCGGAATGAAGACCAGGATCATGATCGGATTCACCGCCTGAATCTGCGACGGAAGCCACGTGACGCCCATCCAGTTGCGATTCAGATCTTCCGCCTGAAGCACCCACGAGGAACCCGTCTGGTCGAAGAGTGCCCAGAAGACGGCGACGAAGACGTAGATCACGCCGAGCTTCAGGATGGCACTGACGCCCTTCCAACTGAAGGTCTCCCGGAACCACTGCAGACCACCTGCGGGGACGTGGACAAATTTCTTCCGCCCGCACCAGAACAGGAAGGTCGCGATGCACATCAGCACACCTGGAACTCCAAAGGCAAGGTGCGGCCCGTACCACTCCAGGAACCACGGGGTGAGCAGGGTCGAAACGAACGCGCCCACGTTGATCGAGAAGTAGAACGCACTGAACACCTTGCTGAGCAGGTGAGCGTTGGTCTTGCCGAACTGGTCACCGACGTGGGCCGACACGCAAGGCTTGATGCCACCGGAGCCGAATGCGATCAGACCGAGTCCGAGGAAGAGCATCCAACCGGGGTCGATGCCCTCGTCGAGACCCATCAACGCGAGCACTCCGTGACCCATGCAGTAGACGATGCTCAAGATCATGATCGTCAGGTACTTCCCGAGGAAGATGTCGCTGATCAAGGCCCCGAGAATCGGCGTGAAGTACACCGCCGAAGTGAACAGGTGGTATTTCTCGATCGCCTCGCTGTCGGGCATCGCTTCGTTGCTGACCGCTCCCGGCATGAGGAACAGATACGTCGTCATAAAGACGACGAGAATTGCTTTCATGCCGTAGAAGCTGAACCGCTCGGCGGCCTCGTTCCCGATAATGTAGGGAATGCCGCCCGGAAGCTTCTTCGAAGGAATGGGAGAGGTGAGAAAAGTCGACATACGTGAGGCTCCAGAAGTTCAGGACGGAGGATACCCATTCCTTGAGCTTCAAGTCCGCAATGGCACGCCGACGTTCAGTCCTTCACCAGCGTGAGTCGATTCCGATCCTTCCGAACGCCCGGAAAACGCATGGCCTTATTGTGCATCACGCACCAAATTCCCGGCTCAAGCAGTTGGACGGCCAAGAGGGCCTCCGTGATGTTCTGAATGGCATCGGTCTGCCGCAGCTCGAACGGACGCATCGCGCCGGTGAGTACCACGGGCTTGTTCAGCGAGGGCATCCGTTCGTGAAGCAGATCTCCGGTATCGGCGAGTCGGTCGGTGCCATGCACCACCACCACGCCGTCATGCTCCGCCAGCACCTCACGCACCGACGCGACGATCAATTCGAGATCGTCGTCGGTCATGTCGAGGCTGTCCTTGTTCATCAAGGACAGCCTCGACACCTCGACGCCGTCGAGTTCGAGTTGGGCGAGCAGCACGTCGAGGACGTTGATCTGGTTGCTCAGAACACCGCCGAGCTCGCAGTAGGTCTTCTCGATGGTTCCGCCGGTCGAGATGATGATGACTCGAAAAGGAGTGCTCATGTTGGTCGTGGTGGTCATGTTGGTCATGGTGCGCATCCCGAAGATGGTAGAGACAACGCCGACCGGCGCGCCGCGTCAAGGACGGATCGCGAACTCGACTTCTTCGGGGCGATAGCAGACCCGCTCATCACAAGCCTGCCAGCCAACCATGAAGACCACTGTGGATTCCGGAGTCTCGCGGCTGACCACCAAGGGCACCTCCAGCATTCCGGAATGCACGCGGATTCCATCACGCCATGGCGTTCCCTCCGGCCATTGGATCTGAACCTCACCGCCGGAGACCTCGACGAGCGAAAGCCCGATCAGCCCCACGGCTTCGGGGGTGTCGCCGCCTGGCTCGTGGGCGTTGAGGTGCTGACCGTCGGGAATCTCGAAGCGCAGGACGTAGCGCCCCGCACCATCGCCCTTATCGACACTGGCGACGACCTTCGTCGGCTCGGCGGCGGGTTCCTTGACGGGAATCGGCCGCATGCCCGGGAGCCGAAACGGATCGGACTTCGCAAGACGATCCACCGCCATCACACTTCGAGCCGCCCCGCTCGGATTCTGGGCGATCCCGGTCGACATCCCGGCGACCGCCCATTGCATCCCGTCCAGATAGGACGGTTTGCCGGTTCGTTGTGCCAGTTCATACATGTTCAGGAGCATGGTTCCCGCACCGCTGGGCACGGCGCCGTCGTTCATGTTGACGGCGCGGACGATCAAGTCCGACTGCCCGGCCTGGGTGTCGAACCACCCGCCCCGTTCATCGTTCCAGAATCGAACTCTTGCCGCCTCCATCAGCGCGGCAGCCTGCTCCAGCCGGATGGGATCATTGGTGGCGAGGTGAAGCGCCAAGAGACCCTCGGTGAGCAGCGCATAGTCTTCGAGAAAGGCATCGATCTGCACAACGTCGCCACGCGCCGTTCGATAGAGACCGCCGTCCTCCCGCCCGAGCTTCTTGAGCACCGCATCCGCGGCTCGATTGGCGGCATCGATGTACTTCGATTCCTGGAGCACCCGGCCTGCGTCCGCGAACCCCTTGATCATCAGACCATTCCAGCCCGCAAGGATCTTGTCATCAAGGCCGGGCTGCGGACGCAACTCTCGTGCGGCCAGCAGCGCCGCATCGACACGGCCGCGACGCAACGCGAATTCCGCGGGTTCGAGCCCCATCGTTGCCGCCACAACCTCGGGCCGATCACGGAGTCGGAGCACGTTGGAAGGCGGCGCGTCCGGATGATGTGGATCACGAAAGTTCGCACCCGCATCCAGACCGTAGAGCGACATCGCGAAATCCAGATCCGCTTCGAGGCTCGCTTCGGTCAGTACCGTTTCCATTTCCGCGGGCAGCCAGATCTGGGTCCCACCTTCACGGGCGTTCACTTCCGCGTCCTGCGCAGACCAGAACGCGCCGTCGGAGTCGGTCATCTCCCGAAGAACGTAGGTGAGGATTCCCCGGACCACTTCGGCGTAATAGGGATCTCCGGTTCGAGCGTGAGCCTCCGCGTAGATGGAGGCGAGTTGCCCGTTGTCGTAGAGCATCTTCTCGAAGTGGGGGACGGTCCATTCCGCATCCACCGAGTACCGATGGAACCCCCCCGCGATCTGATCATGAACGCCGCCGACCGCCATTCGGTCAAGCGTCTTGAGAATCGCGGCCCGCATCGCCGGCTGATCCCAACCGATTTCCATCATGAGTTCGAGAAAGACGGGCTGGGGAAACTTCGGCGCGCCGCCGAATCCGCCGTTGACCGAGTCGTGATACTGAAGGAGCCCGCTCGCGGTCGATCGCCCCAAAGACGGTTCAAGCCTTGTCTCGCTGGAATCCGCAGAGAGCCGTTCCTTGACCAGCGTCGCGATTCGATTCCCCTGCGCCACGATCTCCTCGCGTCGAGTGGACCAAGCATTCGAGATGTTCTCAAGGATCTGCGCAAAACTCGGCCGACCGTAGGACGGCTGCGGCGGGAAGTAGGTCCCGATCAGGAATGGTTCGAGGGTGAGGGGATTCAGGAATGCGTTGAGCGGCCAGCCACCGGAAGCGCGGCCTTCAGTCAACTGCGTGAAGATCTGACACGCCGTCATGTGGATCTCATCCACATCCGGACGCTGCTCCCGATCGACCTTGATGCAGACGAAGTCACGATTCATGATCGCAGCGATCGCGTCGTCCTCGAAACTCTCCCGCTCCATCACGTGGCACCAATAGCACGTCGAGTAGCCGATCGAAACGAGAATCGGCACGTCGCGGCGTCTCGCCTCCGCGAACGCCTCGTCGCCCCACGGCCGCCAATCGACGGGGTTGTAGGCGTGTTGCAGAAGATAGGGGCTGGTTTCATCGACGAGTCGGTTCGGCGATCGATCGCCTACGGCCACGCCGTGGCCGGATTCATCCTGTTTCATGCTTGTTCCAGAGCTTGTTTCTGTCGAAGGGCCGATCGGTGCAGCCGTCGTCGCGGGTGGGTCAGAGGTCGGCGGCGCCTTCGGCACCGGCGTGGTCGATCCTCCCGAGCAACCGGCGATCACCACCGTCAAGAGCCCCGTCGAAAGAATGTGGGCGAGAACGACGGATCGCGGACCGCCGCCGTTGGTCGAGCGGAGATAACTGATGCGACTCAATCCTCTTCGCCGGCGGATTCCGTGGAACCCCCCTGTTGATGAACGATGCCGAGCACCGCGGCAGTGACCACCACCAGAGGAAGCACGCCGGGATGGAGTGACAACTGTTCCTGCACTTGCGTGGAGATCGAATCGATATGAAGGAGCAACGCGATCGATCCCATCACCATCATGGCCGCTCCGCCGACGCTCGTGAAGATGATCACCACGATTCGAAAGAAGATAAAACTAAGCAGTGCTAGCGTGATAAAACCCATGCCCGCACCGGCCCAGGCCAATGCGGACTCACCCGGGCTGAAGAAGGACCACACCGTGGCGCCGATACCTGCGCCGGCGATGCCCGCGAAGATCGCAACCGCGTACTTCAGCAAGGGCGACGCGATCGCGGCCAGCAACACCCCGAGAGAGATCGCGACGACCGCCGATTTTCCGACGTCCTGACTGATCATCCGCCCCACGGCGAATCCAAGCAACAAGGACAGAAGGACTACGACGGGCTTGTGCCACTTGTATCCGCGGAACACGCACGCGATTCCCACCGCGGTGACGACCGCGGCGGCGAGGATCGGCAGGGACAGCAGCATCTGGAGGATCTCATCGGGACGTCGGAAGAGATCCAACGAATTGAGGATCGTCTCCCAGGTGTTCGAGAATGTGAGATCGGCTGCTTGGGCGAGGATCAGCGGGGTCATGGCAACGGCTCCATTGGAGATCGATTCCGACGACCACAATGCGGTCCTCGGTCGGAATTCCGGGTCAAGCCTCGATATCGGTTCAATGCAAGACGCGCGACCAGATATCGCTGGCAATGGCCTTTCAGGGGCGTTGTTGCCGACGTTTGGGCATCCTCAAGCCTCGGATGGTGGCGCCTTTGTGGTCTTTTTGGCCGGGCCCGTGGATGCTTGCACCAGCAGTCCGACTCCGGTCGCGAACCCCCAACCCAGCAGCATCAGGAATGGGGACGGGAGATCCCCGGCCGAGGAAACTCGGGACCAAAGCAACGCGCCGCACGCCATGAGCATCCAACCTCCGAGGACCGCCGTCCCGATGGACGCCACAAAGACCGGCCGAATCAAGGCAATCACGAAGCCGGCGATTCCGACCACGACGGCAATGGCCATGACCAAGT
Organism: uncultured Phycisphaera sp.; assembly: GCA_937919685.1. Taxonomy (GTDB): domain Bacteria; phylum Planctomycetota; class Phycisphaerae; order Phycisphaerales; family SM1A02; genus UBA12014. The sequence goes on along the minus strand of CALFOM010000218.1, from coordinate 16,703 downwards.
CGAGCATGGCGGGCGCGACATGGCTTGTCCGATCCACCCACCAGGCCCGGAGCTCTCCAAACAGTGAATCGGTGATCTCACCCAGCCGCCGGCGGGATTCCTCAACCTGTTCAAGACCCTGCTGCGTCGCCACGTCGATGATCGAACCTCCGAGTTCCTCCACGGCCGCCGCACGGATCCCCTCCAGAAGCCCCTGGTCATTCCCATCTGAAGGATCCGCCGGTTGATCCTGCTGGTCGGAGTGCCACACGACCGCGGATGCGTCGTTGTTGGACGCCGGCGTTCCGCCGTCTTTACCAAGGCCGATCAACGCCACTGCGATCAGCATCACGGCAACGACCCCGATGGCTCCGATCAGAATCGCCAGAACCAGTCGTGAGAAAATGGCGGCGAGAATTCCCGCGAGAATCGGCATCCCGATCACCCAGGCCAACGGCGGAATGTCGAGGCTCGTCGTCCATGCCGGAAGCGTGTTGTCTCGCGTCGCCGAGGCCAGTTGAAATCCGATCATGGCCCCCGCCACCGAAGCGGCCAGAACAAGACAAGGCCGGAATAGGCGGCCCCCGAAGAAAAGCAGCACCACACCGACGCCGCCGACGACGGCAAGGGAGACCGGATCAACGGCCGACCATGGAACGGGCGTCGTCGCGGCGAGATCGATTGATTCTTGAAGAAGCAGCAGCACGCTGGTGGATATCGACCAAATCATGGTTTCCGCCGCACTCCGCCCAACTCCCCCCCCTCGCATGGCGTACCGTTGAGCCATGCCTGAGGAAACCACCAATCCGGATCCGCCCGACGCCGAGAACGCTCGCCATCTCGACCATCTTCGGGGTCGAATCGACGATTTGGATCAGCGTTTGATCGAACTCCTCAGCGAACGAGCGAGCATCGTGGTCGACGTCGGACTGGCCAAGCGGGGTGATGGAACCCCGATCTACGCTCCAGATCGAGAGTCCGCCGTGCTGAAAAAAGTCTTGGCCTTGAACCAGGGGCCGCTCCCCGATAGAACCGTGGAAGCGATCTGGCGAGAACTGATGTCGGGCTCGTTTCGACTCGAACGACCCCTCCGAATCGGCTACCTCGGACCGGAAGGCTCGTTCAGTCACCTGGCGGCCCTGCGGCACTTTGGATCCAGCACCGAACTCGCTCCAATGACCTCGATCAATTCAGTCGTTGAAGAGGTCATGACGGACCGCGCCGACTACGGCCTCGTGCCCTACGAGAATTCCATTGGCGGCTCGATCACCGAGACCCTCGACGCACTCGCTGAACATGAGGCGCCGGTCTGCGCCGAGAGCCTGATCGCGATCGACCAGGCCTTGATGGCCAACTGCAGTCCGGAAGACATCAGAGCGGTCGCCAGCAAGCCGGAGGCGCTGGCTCAGTGCGGCAAGTTCCTTGCCGCGACGCTCCCCCACGTCGAGATCATCGAGACCTCGAGCACCTCCGCCGCCGTGATGCGAGCCTCGACCGCCAGCCGGACCGCCGCCGTCGGCTGCCGACTCGGCGGCGAGATCCACGGGGTCAAGGTGGTCTTCGATCGAATCCAGGATCGTGCCGAAAACATCACTCGATTCCTGATCATCGGAAGACAGGCACCCGCGGCCACCGGCAACGATCGCACCACCGTCCAGTTCCAGACCGCCAACCGACCCGGCGCCCTGGTCGACGTGCTCGCATCGTTCCGGGAATCCGGCGTGAATCTAACTCACATCGACAAGCGCCCGTCCCGCCTCGACAACTGGCAATACACCTTCTTCACGGACCTCGAAGGGCATCGCGACGATGCCCCGGTCGCGGCAGCGATCGAAGATGCCCGCGCACACTGCAGCAGCCTCTACGTGAGAGGCTCCTACCCCCGTGCGGTCCGTGTGCTCTGACTCACACCGAGACGTCTCCGCTTATCCTGCCCCTCGCATGGACCACTTCCAACATCGATCCGGCCGCCTCCACGCCGAGGACGTCGACGTCGCGGCGATCGCGAAACAAGTCGGCACGCCGACGTTCATCTATTCGGCCGCGACGCTGACCGCCCACTATCAGCGATTCCGCGAAGCGTTCGCGCCGATTGATCCACTCATCTGCTTTGCCGTGAAGAGCAATGCGAACCTCTCGGTGCTCCGCCTGCTGGGTGACCTCGGCTCGGGCATGGACGTGGTGAGCGGCGGCGAACTCCATCGAGCGCTCGAAGCCGGCATTCCCGCGGCACGGTGCGTCTATGCCGGAGTCGGCAAGACCGCACCCGAGATCGAAGCCGCGCTGCGGGCAGGCATCGGATCGATCAACGTCGAGAGCGAACAGGAACTCGAAACCATCGCGACGGTGGCCCGGCACCTCGACCGCGTGGCGCCGGTTTCGATCCGCATCAATCCCAACGTTGATCCGCACACCCATCGACATACCACCACCGGTACTCGCGAGACCAAATTCGGAATCGATGCGGAGCGAGTGCCCGACGTATTCGCCTCGGTGCGGGACGACCCGGCCGTCGCCGTCACCGGCCTGCACGTGCATCTCGGTTCGCCGATCTACGAGACCGGGCCGTTCGTCGCGGGGCTGACACGAATGCTCGAACTCGCGGAACGCGTGGAACACGACGGTGGCACCATCGACCGACTCGACATCGGCGGCGGGTTCGCCGCGGACTACGAGACCGGCCGCGCCCCGGACGCCGCGACGTACGCGAAGGCCATCTGTCCGCTGCTTGCGGACCGCGTCCGTCGTGGAACCAAGGTCATCCTCGAACCCGGCCGAGCGATCGCCGCCAACGCGGGAATTCTCCTGCTCGAGGTCGTGGTGCGGAAGACCTCCGGCCGCAAAACCTTCCTGGTCTGTGACGGTGGTATGAACGCCCTGCTTCGACCGAGTCACTACGACGCCTTCCACTTCGCGTGGCCGACCACGGTACCGCCGTCTCTGGTTCCGACGATTCGAACCGAGCGCCCGGAACTGGACGGCCTCGAAGTCGTTGACTTGGTCGGACCGATCTGCGAGACCGGTGACTTTCTCGCCCGCGATCGATCGTTTCCCCCCTGCGACCGAGGCGACCTGATCGCGATCTTCGCCACCGGAGCCTATGGCATGACCATGGCGAGCCGATACAACGCGATGCCGCTCCCCGCGGAGGTCATGGTCGACGGCTCGGACTTCCGAGTGGTGCGACGTCGGGAGACCGTGGAAGACCTTCTCACCCACGAGCGTTGACCGCCCGGCGCATCGATCTGCCCTCGAAACCCCTTAAACCGGCGCAATTCCTGCCGGTCGGCCGGTCATTCAATTCAAGAACTGGTGTCGGTTCGGTGAAGTCGAAGGTACGAAGTGACGATTCTTGGAATGGACGTCCCGAAGTGGCTTCCTGCGCCGGACGTCGCCGCATCTTCCAACGAACCCCCGCGATCGATGCCTGATCAAGAGGAATGAACCCGATGAACCCGATGAACCCGATGAACCCGATGAACCCCACCACCTCGCGAGCGTCAACCTTTCCCTTCCGCACTCGATGCGCACTCGCCGCGATTGCGGTCGCCACGGTCCTGACGCCTCGGGCCCTCGGATCTGCATTCGTCGACGAGGAAGTCGGCGGTTCCGCCAAGGAGACATTCAACGGCGGCGCACTACTCAAGGCGTCTCAAAACTATCTCCGCTCGCTGAGCGAACTCGACGTGATGGTCGAGACCAGCGTCGTCACAAAGAACGCCCAAGTCGCAGCGCCACCCAAACGATCCGCCCTCGCGTACTCGCGTGAGTCAGCGAAGCGCCCTCTTCGATTCAGCGTCCACAGCTGGAGCGGTCCGAGCGGCGGCAGCGATCTGGTATGCGACGGTCATTCCCTTCTGGTCGGAGATCCCCTTCTCCGACAATTTGATCTCCGCGTCGCGCCGCCCGACTTCAGAACGATGCTCACGAATCGTGATCTCTCGATCCGCCTCGGACTCGGCGCCGCCTTTCTCTTTTCGGCGATGAGTGAGCACACCTTCGCGGATCTGACAACCGTGGGAGACGCGAGATTCGTCGACGTCGCAGGCATCGAAGCGGCGGTCCTCAACTGCCGATCAACCGACCCTGACCATCCCCAACGCGTGGAATTGACGGTCGCGACCGAGGGGGATCCGATCCTCCTCGAAGTTCGCATGCCGCTCGCGGACGGAAACACAATCTCCATGGCCTTCTCGCACTGGATCAGAGACGCCGCAGCCGACCCCCATGACGGGCGACCTCGGTTTTCGATGACCCCGCCTCCGAACTGGATGCAGGTCGCTTCGCTCACGGAGATCGCCAAGACCGGCGAGGCCCGAGCTCCCGTCGAAGCCCTGATCGGGCGGCAAGCTCCTCGCATGGCGATGCGCGATGCTGAGGGCAACATGGTTGATCCTCTTACTGACATGACGGTCCCGGTCGCCCTGCTCTTCACTGCCGACGATGCACTCAATGACCTCGCCTCGCAGGACTTCGCGAGGCTCATCGAAGGCGATAGCCGGTTCCGGGGATATCGAGTCCAACTCACGTCAGAGGAGCACGCACTTCCGAATGCTGATCACGATCTGACCGTCGATGCCGCAAAGTGCGGCGCAAACTGGCGACTCAGCGGACTTCCGACGCTGGTGATCATCTCGCCCGACGGTCGAATCCGCGCGGCGCAGGTCGGCCATCCCGGCATCTTGACTTGGTCGGCCCGGCTGATGCCACTGTTCGATCGACTGGCGACCGTCCCGCTTGATGAAGAGTGATCGCGACCAGCGTGCTGGTCAGTAGATGAATCGGACACCGATCTGCAGGACCGCGGCGGCCATGGCGCCGGCAATCAGGTCGTCGACCAGGATTCCCATTCCACCGCCGAGCCGCTGAAGCCCGTTGGCCGGTGGCGGCTTCAGAATGTCGAAGATTCGGAAGAGCAGGAACCCGACCACGGCAAGACCAATGTTGAAGGCCATTGGCGTGATGTCCACAGGTAACGTGGGCGAACCCGCCCAGCCATCGGCGATTGCCCAGGGGAGCGCGAGCAAGGTGAGCGCCTGGCCGGCAATCTCATCCGCGACCACCTGGCCCGGATCCTTCTTCCCCATGATCGCTTCCGCGGACCGGCCGAATCGAAGACACGCAACAACGCCGATTCCCAGGAGCAGAACGAGCACCAGATCGATCTGCCAGCCCGGGGCGCCGAAAACCGCCAGCAACGCGGCCACCACGGCCGGTGGCAGCGAGCCCCAGGTACCCGAAGCAGGCCTGAGAAAACCGAGCCCCCCGGCGGTGACGGCAAGAGCCGGAATCACGCCCATCGAACGGAATACCTCGGCAGGCGAAGGTCGGGTCGACGGATTCGAATCGTCCGCGGTCACGTTTTGCTCCCGGTCTCGGATGATTTGGTTCCTGCCAGGATCAAGCGAGCCCGAAAGAGATAGGGCCACGCCGACCAGACCGTGATGACAATCGTCAGCCAGATCAGAATATCGCGAGTCGCGAGAAGCCCCACGGAATCCTGGGCGAACGGATTGACCGCGACAAAGAGGGCGAATGGCGCCGCGATCGACTGCAGGACCATCTTCCATTTCCCGCTGGATCCGGCGGAGAAGTCGATTCCTAGTCCTTCAAAGACACCACGGATGCTGGTCACCAGCAATTCCCGAGCGAGGATGATCGCGACCATCCAAGGACGGACCCCAGTCGTCATCTCCACACTTCCGGTCTCATCGAACGGCACCAAGAGGAAGACACCGCCATCAATCGGGGTGACCTTGAGAAAAGCGGGAGAGGCCAGAAAGACAAAGGCTCCGATCACCAGCAGTTTGTCGCCGAAGGGGTCCATCACCCGTCCGAAGACGCTGACGACCTTCCATCGACGGGCCAGCAGCCCATCCACGAAATCCGTAATGGCCGCCACCACAAAGATCACAACCGCCACATTGCCCCAGAATTGCCGGTCAGCGAGGTCGTATCCGGCCCCCTGCTTCGGCCACAACGCCACCGCCACGATGGCGAAGAAGCAACCCGCAAGGCCAACCCGAGCCAAGGTGAGGAGATTGGGAATCATTCGACGGACGGAATCGGACATGCGAGCAAGGTAGCCGGGGAGCGTGAAAGCCGCCGGGCGGAGCGAAATCGAACCGATCGACGACCCAAATCCATCCTACCGCCGCCAATTTCGAGGATCGAGAGACGCGTGCCGGTTGCGACCCCGGGCGGCGGGGCGTATTCTTCGGCACTTCGCGGTCCTTCAAAGGGCCATTCTCCCCCACCGACCCTCGACCGGGCGGCCCTCAGACGGTCCCAGCCACGGGCTGGAATCGGTCGAAGGGATTCGACCGGCCGTTCACGCCGTACGCGACGGATTCAGACAGGCATGACGCCATCCATCCTCTACACAGCGTGCGTCGTCGGGGCGATCGGCCTCTACCTCATCATGCGGCCGCACCGGCAGGCCACACGGATCGTCGGAACCATCGCTGGCGCGGGGGCTCTCGCGTTCATCATGGTCAAGATCCTCGAAGGCCTTGACGCCGACGCGCCGGTTCCGATCCTCGAAGTGATCTTCGGCCTCGCCGCCATCGCCGGCGCCGCCCGCATGGTGACGCATCCCCGCCCGGTCTTCGCCGCCATCTACTTCGTGGTGGTCGTGGTGAGTTCCGCCGGCATGTTCCTGCTGATGGATGCGGAGTTCATGGCCTTTTCGCTGATCATCGTCTACGCCGGTGCGATCCTGATCACCTATCTGTTCGTGCTAATGCTGGCTCAGGACGCCACGTCTACCGCCGGCGAAGCCCTTTACGATCGAATCCCCCGTGAACCGATCGCCGCGCTGGTGGTCGGATTCGTCCTGCTCGCAATCCTCAGTGATGCGTTCCTGTTGGTCGATGGCGGGGTTCGCCCGGACGCCCGGGGAATGACGCCGACGCTGGCGTCGGTCGAAGAGGATCGATGGATGGTCCTCGACGGGCTCCCAATCCAACTCAAAGAAACCGTCGCCGAACTTCTCGACGCAGAGGCGACTCACGCCCCGGCCGCGGAATTCACCATCGAACGCGTCGACGGCCGGGCCATCCGGTTCGACGGAACGTACGCCAGCGTTGATGTGAAGATCGCGGATGAATCTCGAAATCTCGTGCTTCCGGTCAGCGCCATGCCGACCAACGCCCAACTCGTCGGATGGTCGCTGGTGGCGACCTTCCCGGTGAGTCTCGAAGTCGCGGGCGTGATCTTGCTCATGGCGATGTTCGGAGCCGTGGTCCTCGCTCGAAGACAGATCGATCTTGGCGAGGACGAACTCCGCGTCGCCGCCGGCATGACCCCGCTGCTTGAAGACGAGGAATCGGACTTCGCGGGAGGTTCGTCATGAACGACGTCGCCGTCTCGCTCACCCAGGCTGGTGAAGCATCCACGATGGTCCCGATCACTACCGGCACCATCCAGATCGTGCTGCTGGTCAGTGCCGTGATGTTCGCCATCGGAATGGTCGGCTTCCTCATCCGCAGGAACATGATCCTCATGTTCCTGTGCACCGAACTGATGTTCCAAGCTTCCGCGATCGCGATGATCGCCTTCGGGCGCATGCACTTGAACCCCGAAGGCCAGGTCTTCGTGATCTTCATTCTCACGGTCGCCGCGGCCGAGGCGGCACTCGCCCTCGGACTCGTGGTGCTCCTCTACCGCCGAAAGCCGACGCTGGACGCCGAAGCCTGGTCGGAGTTGAAGGAATGCTGAGCGCCATCGCGCACACCGCACTCGCGACCGTCGCCATGGCCGGCGGCGGAGACTCGTCCCACGGACTTCCCGCCGGCGAACCTTTCGGGTTCCAGGTGCCCATCGCACCGGTCGTTGACGAACAGTCCTTCGCGCTCGCGGCATGGATGATCTGGCTTCCGGTGATCAGCGCCGTTCTTTGCGGCATCTACGCCGCACTCGGTGTCAAGAGTCGGCTGCCCGCCTGGACCACCGTCGCCGCCCTTGCCGGATCGTTCGTGATCGCGGCGATGACCGTCTCCAAGCTCGATTTCGCCAAACCGGTGGTCGTCCACCTCTTCGACTGGATCGACATCTCTTGGTCGAGCGGCTCGGGGAGTGCTGGTGACCAATGGCACGGGCTTCGGGCGAACTTCGCCCTCTATCTTGACGGCTTGAGCGCCTACTGGATCCTCTTCGTCACGTTCCTCGGCACGATGATCGCGTTCTACGCGAGCGAGTACATGGAAGAGGACAAGGGCACGGGGTATTGCCGGTTCTTCGCCGGCGTGAGCATCTTCCTCTTCGCCATGACCGCGTTGGTCCTCGGCGAAAACTTGGCCATGCTCTACCTCGGCTGGGAAGGCGTGGGCCTCGCCAGCTACCTGCTGATCGGCTACTACTACAAGAAGCCCGCAGCAGTCGCGGCGGCCAAAAAGGCCTTCATCATGAACCGGATCGGTGACCTGGGCTTGGCCCTCGGCATCTACCTGATCTGGCTCGAATACGGCAGCCTTGAGTTCGGCGTGCTCTTTGCAGCCTTGCAGTCCGGTGCTTCTGGCGCCGGTCAGTACGACGGCTGGGCCGCGACGCTGATCCCCTGGTGCCTGATGCTCGGCGCCTTCGGCAAGTCCGCACAGTTTCCACTCTACGTCTGGCTTCCCGATGCGATGGAAGGACCGACGCCGGTCTCCGCGCTGATTCACGCCGCCACCATGGTGACCGCCGGGATCTACCTGATCGCCCGCACCATGCCGTTCTTCCTGATGAATAAGGCCAGTGGCGGACACGCCCTCGAAGCCGTCGCGTGGGTCGGTGGCCTGACCGCCCTGCTCGCGGCGACGATCGCGATGGCCCAGTACGACATCAAGCGGGTCATGGCGTACTCGACGGTCTCGCAGCTCGGCTACATGTTCATGGGACTCGGCCTCGCGACGAGTTTCGGCGCCTGCTACCACGTCCTCACCCATGCCTTCTTCAAGGCACTGCTCTTCCTCTGCTGCGGTGCCGTCATGCACGGCTTCGGCGGCCAGCTCGATCTTCGCAAGCTCGGCGGCATCCGTCGGGTTCCTGGATGGGGCGTGGTCTGCTGGACGATGCTGATCGGAAGCCTCTGGCTTTCGGGCGTTCCCGGCAGCGCTGGTTACTTCTCAAAGGACGAGATCCTCGCGCAGGCGTTCATCACCGACGGCGCCGGCTTCCCGATCCTCGGCTGGATCGGCATCATCACCGCGGGCCTCACGGCCTACTACACCTTCCGCGTGTGGTTCCGAATCTTCACCGGACCGACCCACTTCAAGCCCGACGATGCCCACGGCCATGATGATGATCATCATGCTCATGGCTTCCATCCGCACGCCCCCGGCCTCCGAATCAATCTTGTCTTGGCGATCCTCTCGCTCGGCGCGATCTGGCTCGCCGTCGGCTACTTCGTCGGAGACATCTGGGGCACGCAGGTGTGGATCAAGAACGCGATCATGCACTCGAGCGCCGGCACCGGGCTCCAACTCATGCCTGCTGGTGAACATCCGACGCTCTTCGGATTCGATCCGCACACCGCGATGTACTTCGTCAGTGGCACCTTCGGCCTGGTCGGACTGACCATCGCCTGGTGGCTCCACTGTGCCAACCGAAAGTCCGCGGACGATCTTCGCAACTGGCTCACCGCACGCGGCTGGATCGCCTGGCTCCCGCGGGCCATGGAGCACAAGTGGTACGTCGATGAGATCTACATCGCGACGATCCGCTTCCCGCTCTGGATCACCAGTCAGGCCCTCTACATGTTCGATCGGGTCTTCGTCGACGGCATCGCGGTCAATGGAACCGCTCGCTTGCCGAAGATCGCGGCATCGATCTTCCAGCCGCTCTACAACGGCAAACTCCAGGGATACGCCACCTCGATGGCCGGCGGTCTCGCACTCGTGATCGCCTGGATCGTCTGGGTCTGGATGCGAGGGAGCGTCTGATGCAACTCTGGATCCTCCTTCTTCTTCCTTTGATCACCTGCGTCGGCGTCGCCTTCGGCGGCGAACGCAACGCCCGAGCCATCGCGCTCGGCGGATCTTTGGTGACCTTCGCCTGGGCCGTGGTGCTGGCGATGCAGTTCCCGCATTGGCAAGCAGAGCAGTGGCTCTACTGGCCCGCTCCTGAGGACAACGCGTTCCCGGTGCTTCCGGGTCTCGGTATCGCGATCGAGCTCGGCGTCGACAGCGTTTCCCTGCTTCTGGTCTTACTGAACGTCTTCCTGATGCCTTGCTGCGTGCTGGGATCCTGGGTCGCGATCAAGGAACGACGCCGCGAGTTTTACATCTGGCTTCTGGTGCTCTCCACCTGTGTGATGGGCGTCTTCGTCGCCCGTGACGTCATCAGCTTCTACACGTTCTTCGAGGCGTCGCTGGTCCCCGGCTTCTTCATGCTGGCGATCTACGGCGGTCCGGATCGACGCGAAGCGTCGTTCAAGTTCTTCATCTACACCTTCGTGGGTTCGTTGTTCATGCTGCTGGGCCTCGCCTACGTCGCCTGGCAGCACGCTGAGCAAACCGGAAACTGGTCCTTCGCGATCAGCGACCTGACCACCTTCGCGCCCACCCTCTCCGCCGGCGAACAAGGGTGGATCTTGCTCGCCCTGCTGGCCGGCCTTGCGGTCAAAGTCCCGCTCTTCCCGCTGCACACTTGGCTACCCCTTGCTCACAACCAGGCCCCGACCGCGGGTTCGGTCAACTTCGCTGCGGTCATTCTCAAGCTCGGCCTTTACGGCCTGTATGTGTTCGTGCTTCCGATGGTGCCCGAGGCCGTCGTGACCTGGGGACCAACCATCGCGGTACTCGCGGTCATCGGCATCGTCTACGCGGCGCTCATTTGCTGGGTACAGACTGACGTCAAGAAGTTGATCGCCTATTCGTCGGTGAGTCACATGGGCTTCGCGGTGCTGGGACTGCTGGCGTTGAACCCCCTCGGACTGCAGGGCTCGGTCTTCTACATGCTCAGCCATGGATTTGCGACCGGCGGCTTGTTCCTCTGCATCGGCATGATGTACGAGCGTTACCACACCAAGGACCTTCGTGAGGTTGGCGGACTGGCCTTCAAGATGCCGGTCTGGTCGTTCTTCTTCATCGTGCTGGTGTTCGCAAGTGTCGGCCTTCCCGGTCTCAATGGATTCGTGAGCGAGTTCCTCTGTCTGATCGGCACCTTTACCGCCGTGCCGGGCGCCCAGACGGGATACCCCGGTGTCCTTGGACCATGGTTCGCGGCAATCGCCGCAACCGGCATGATCCTCGGCGCGATGTACCTCCTCTACATGACCGGAAAACTGTGCTTCGGTCCGCTGCGAGAGCCTGCCGACCATCACGAGTCTGAGGAACTGCCCAAGGACCTGAGCCTGCGAGAGATCGCCGCCGTAGCGCCGATCGCCTTGGTCTGTTTGGTCTTCGGCATCATGCCCTGGCCAATCCTCCACGCGGTCGAACCGGTGGCTGAAGCGGTCCTCAAGCCCTACCCGGCCCTTGTCGAGATCCACTTCGAAAAGTTGGATGCGGCCGCGAAGGTCAGCCTTCTGACCGATACCACGCTCGAGGGGAGCCGCTGAACCCATGATTGAAATGAGTTCCAAGCTGATCCTGATCACCCCGGAGATCCTGCTGTTCATCGGCGCGGTCGTCGTCGCGGTGCTCGGACTCTCCACGCATCGGCGGATCCGCAATGCCGTCCCCTGGACCACCGTCGGTTTCTTGGTCGCGGCGATCGTGGCCACGCAATACGTGTACGACGGTTCGGAAACCGTTACCGATGCCGACCTGCTGTTCCCCAACCTCGGGCTCTATCTCAAGGTGATGGTGGGCGTGATCGCCATCGGTCTCGTCCTGCTGGGCATCGGCATGGTCGACCGCCGATACGAAGAAGCGGTCCGGGACGGGCGAACCAGTTTTGATCCGCTCCGAGTGGTTCGTGGCGAATACCACGCGTTCCTGCTGCTCTCGATCGCGGGCACGATGCTGATCGCCAATGCGAACGACCTCATCTGGTTGTTCCTCGCGATCGAACTCTCGTCACTTCCCACCTACGTCATGGTCGCGCTGGGCCGGGGAACCCGCCGCAACCAGGAAGCGGCGATCAAGTACTTCTTCCTCGGTGCCATGAGTTCGGCAACCTTCCTCTACGGGTTCGCCCTGCTCTACGGTGCGTCGGGCACGCTGTCCCTCACCGGGATGCAGGAAGTCTTCGCAGACCAGGCGGCAGCGGACGGCATTCCCCTCTTCGGCCTGATCGGCATGGTTCTCGCGTTCGTTGGCCTGTGCTTCAAGATTACCGCGGTCCCGATGCATTTCTACGCTCCGGACGTATACCAAGGCGCCCCAACGCCGGTCACCGCCTTCATCTCCTTCATGCCGAAGGTCGCGGGATTCACCGCGATCATCATGCTTTGTGCCGCACTCGGATGGAGCGGTCACCACATCATCGACAACGCCGGCGTGAAGGTGCCGACCGAAGGCCTCCCCCGCCCGGTCCACGCAACGCTCTGGGTGATTGCGGTCCTGACGATGATCCTCGGAAACATCGGCGCCCTGCTTCAGACGTCCATCAAACGACTGCTCGCCTATTCCTCGATCTCCCATTCCGGCTACTTACTGGTTGGGGTAATCGCGGGCACCGCAGAAGGCATCGATGCGGTGTTCTTCTACCTCGTGACCTACGGCGTCGCGACGGTCGCGGTCTTCGGCGTCCTGTGCGGTCTGCAACGGCACGGCCGCGAGGTCGAGACGTTGGACGATCTCTCCGGACTCTGGAAGCGACATCCCGGCATGGCCTTCGTACTGGCCTTGAGCGCGTTCTCAATGTTGGGACTTCCACCGCTGCTCGGGTTCTGGGGCAAGCTGGACCTCGTGATCGCCGGCATTTCTGCGGGCGAGACGCCACTGGTCGTGATCATGATGGCGACCAGTGCGGTGAGCGCGTACTACTACCTCCACCTGGCCGGCCTTCCGGTCATTCGCAAGCCGGATGCTCGAACTGAAGGGGTCGAAGCCGGTCCGTCCGCCTGGCCGCGAATCGCGGCGATGGTGTTCGGCATTGGCATCCTGATCCTGCCGTTCGGGGCTCGAACGTTGATGGAGAAGGCCGAAGCGAGCACGAAAAACAGTTGGCTCGAACCGGTGGAGACCACGCTGAATACCGGGGACGCCCGGCCGGAAGACCAGACGCCGGAGCTCCCCCAAGCCTGACGCGGGGTTCGCCGCCGGGTGTTTCCGTTATGATCCCTGATCGAAAAACCGAGCGAGTGTAGCTCAATTGGATAGAGCACCGGTCTACGAAACCGGCGGTTGAAGGTTCGAGTCCTTCCACTCGCGTTCCCCTCCGAAAGCCCCCGCATCACGGGGGCTTTTCGCTTTCCGGGCCCGGCCGACCACCGTCGTTCGGGGCGGGCTTGCGTTCGTCGGACCGGTATCGGCGAGCTTCTAGGTCTGAATCGGCTTCATCGCACGCCCGCGACTCCCACCATGCCGGCCACCGTGTTCGACCGCCGCCCGAGTTCGGAGATCCTCGAGTGGATGCGCGAGGAAAGGTCCTGATTCCTCACATACCCCCCGCCTCGAGGATTGGATCGGGCCCCGCCCCGTGCTACCGTGGATGCGGAGGAGTCTTCCATGCGTTGCTCGACCATCGGTTTCGTCTCGCTCGCCATCATCACCGCCGCGGCCCCCGCCAGCGACACCACCGTCGTCGACTTCGAAGATTGCGCCGGAACCACCTGCGAGGGATGGTCCGGCCCCAGCGGCCCGGGCGGCGCAACCTCGATCGATCCAGCCGGTGGCAATCCCGCCCGGAACATGCACACGGTCTTCAGCAACTTCTTCGTCGGCTTCCGAAACTCGTCGAACCCTCAGTTCGTGCGCGACTTCTCCACGCTCGAAAACTTCACCCTTTCCGTGGATCTGAAAGCCGAGTCCATCTCGTTCGCGGGAACCGACGTCACCAGACCCTGGTTGGTCGAGATCCGCGACCACGACGATCCCCCGCCGGGATACGCCTGGGTCTCGGTCTGGTACCTCTTCTCCTGGGTTGGCGAGGGCGAGTGGACGACGTGGTCGGTACACGTCGAGAATCCCGCTGCCGCCGAGCTCCCGGAAGGCTGGGGCGGCACCGGCGCCGAGGACCCCCGGACCTTCGAACCGGGACTTCCGGCAGACCGCACCTTTGCGGACGTGCTGGCCGGCGCCGACTCGATCGTCTTCACCACCGGCCAGCCGGGACTCGTCTTCGGGCTCACCGACTTCGACCTGCGGATCGACAACGTCACGATCACCGTCAACCAGGGCACTGCCTGCCCCGCCGACTTGAACGGCGATGGTCTCGTCGACGCGGCGGACATGGGTGCCATGCTCGCCCTCTGGGGCGCTGCAGGAAGCGCCGCCGACCTCAACGATGATGGTGTCGTCGATGCTCAGGATCTGGGACTTCTTCTGGTGGAATGGGGCCCGTGCGCCTGATCACCACCGTGGGTTCGGCCTGAGGACCGAAGACTAGCGGCGGCCCGGATGCCCGGCCCTCCCACTCACTCACCTCGTTGACGCCGGAGCCCCCGTTCCATCTCCTCGAGCATGACCCGGTCGTTCCCATCGGTGTCGATCCGCGTGAAGAACCCCCGGTACCGCTCCGGGCATTCCCGACGGCTGAGCACCCCGTCCCGGTTCCGATCCAGAAGCGCGAAGATCCCTTCGGCCGAGAGATTTCCGGCCGTTGAGGCCCCGGCTTCGGTCGGCAACAGGAATTCGAAATAGCCGATCATCATCTCCTCGTAGGTCTGGTCGCCCCACCTCACCGTGTCGGTCGGATCGGGATTGGCGGGATTGCCTTCGGAGTTGTCGAAGGTCGCGGAGGCGATGATCCTCGAACCTCGTTTGATGGCGAGCGGCTCCCGATAGACGTAGTTCAACTGCCAGTTGAAGTCGTACCGCGGTACGTCGAGCATCGTCGACCGGACCCCTTCGGGCGACTCGAGTTCGTATCGGAACGAACGTCCGCGCAAATGCATGTGCGGCATCAGGGTCAGGATCTCGACGTCCCGGGGTAGCGTCACGACGGCCTCGACGGGATGGGCCGGCGCGCCAGGGGGGATCTTGAAGCGACGATTCGATGCACTGGCGGTCACGACCTCGATCTCGGGCGGACGATCAGCGAAACGAAGCCCCAGACGGGTGCGATCACTGGTGGCCAGGCCGTTCGGCGTGTAGTGCAGCTGGAAGACGAGTTGCGAACCGGCGGGGATGCGCTTGGCGATCGACCGTCCTCGAGCGACTCGGGGATCGCCGTAGTCGATCGATCGGTAGCCGGGAACGTAGGCCGCGAGGTATCCCCCCTGATCGAGCCGGTGGCCGGGCTCCTTCATGAAGACCAGGACGTGGTGGACCGCATCGAGGGCCGTCGGGATCAACTCCCAGGCCTCGACCCACCGGTCCTCCTCGAACCCCGGATCGATGGCGATGTTGACGTAGTCCAAATAGCCCTCGGCCGGAATCGCGATCTCCTCCGGAATCGGAATGATCAGATCCGGCGTTCCGATGGTCCACTCGGCGGCCGCACCGAGACGGGGTCGTTCGGCAGCGACGCGTCGTGGATGACGGCCCGGCTCCCCACTCGGACGTCCGTTCCGGGCCCACGTCACGATCGCCTCCTGTTCCTCGGAGGTGAGCGAACGGTCGTTCAACCAGGGCGAGTGTCCTCGGCCCTCGACGGATTCGGCGAACCAGGGTGGCATCAGTCCGGCGGAGACCTGGCGGGCGATCATGCCGGCGTTCGCCCGAGCCTCCTCCTCGACGTCGAGCGGGAAGGGTCCGATTCCGCCGGCCCGGTGACAGCCCACGCAGTGGACGTTGAACAGACGCGAGATCGAACCGTGCCAGGTCGGCGTCCGTTCAAGCCTCGGCTGCCCCACCTCGAGGCCGAGCTCGCATCCCGGCGAGGTCGTCGCCGCCGGTTCGGCCGAGCGGCCGGCCAGCACGGCGTCGACCGCATCCACGAGCGGCGTCGATCTCGGTTCGTTTCGAACGTATCCCAGCCCGATTCGATCGTCGACGGCACCTCGGTACCGCACGGTGCCTCGGTCGTCGAGCAGGAAGGCTTCGGTCGTGGTGGACGCCCCGATCGTTTTCGCCACCACCCGTTCCGGATCATGCACCGCTTCACCCTGGAAGTCTGCGGCCGCGAGGAACGCGGCGAATTCGTCCACCGCATCCGTCCCCTGCACATCGACGAGCACCACGCGAACCCCTCGGCGTCGCCAGCCCTTCTCGAGCGTTGAGAGAATCGGCAACCACTTCCGGCTCAAGGGACAGGTGGTGCTGGTCATCACCAACACCGTGGCGCGGTCCTCGACACGGAGCGTCAGCTCGCCCCCAGCCACGAGACCGACCTTCGGAAGGACCGCGAGCCGCCCCACGCCGACCGCACGGCCTTCGATGACTTGCGGACCCACCCGTACGGGCTGATCGTCCGGCTTCGTGGCCGACCAGGCCCACGGCGAGGTGAAGGCGAGAACCGCGAGGGCGACGGCTTGAACAGAGGAACAGGGCATGTGTTGATCGTAGCTGAAACGTCGTGCGGGACAAAGCATCGCCCGCACTCGAACGCCAGCATCACTTTCATCAGCCGTCCCGGCCGATCGACGCCTCGCTCGATTCCGATGCGATCGTTACGCTCATGTCATGCGAACTCCACATCACCTGTGCGCCCTCGCCCTCTCGATGCTCGTGACTGCGATGTCCCACGCGGGT